>JAYUBA010001426.1:0-3042 GCA_043741075.1 Frigoriglobus sp. | reverse complement strand
TCCCCGCCCTTCGCCGCCCGGTCGGGCAGCAGCACGAACCGGCCGTCGGCGAGCGGGTGCATCCAGCTCACCGCGTCGAACGGCAGGCCGGTCGTCGTGTCGTGGTGCGTCCACTTGCCGTCGGCGAAGCGCCACACGCCGAGCATCCCTTCCAGGCTGCCGGGCTTCTCGCGCGACCCCCATAGCCACACCCGCTTGCCGCTCTCGACGAAGTTCACCCCTTCCGAGTGACGGCTTTTCGTGATCGCTTCGACCGCCCACTTGCCGTCGGTGCCAAGGACGCGGACGTTCTTGCCGTCGAAGAGGAACATGCGGCCGGCGGAGTCGTCGAACAGTTGCACCGGGTGGTGGTCGAGCGTCTCCCACTGGGTGCCGTTCCAGAAGTGGACCTTGCTCCGGTGGCGGTCCAGCACCCACACGCGGCCGGCGCGGTCGAAGTAGGCGGGCGCCCACGGCCCGCCCTCGCGGTATGCGACGAACGTCCCGGTCTTCGGGAAGGAGTACCCGCCCTTCAGGTGGAACACCGGGTCGCGGTTCGAGTCGAGTGTCACCGTGCTCACGTCCGCGAGCCGCTGCCAGTACGTCTCCTTGACTTCCACCTTCACGTCATCGGCCGCGAACGTGGGGGCGGCGAGAAGAAGAAGGGCACAGGGGAGGGAGAGGCGGCGCATGATCGGCTCCTTCGGGTGGGCGCTGTATTCGACACCGGATCGCGGTGTGAGTGCAACAGCCGTCCCGAACGGGTAGTGGTACAGTTTGGCGACCGAGTGCCTGAAATCACAGAGCAGTCGGGGTCAAACTGTACCACTACCCCCGAACGAGTTACGCGCCCGTTACGCGAACGCCTTCGCGATCGCGTCCGCGCCGACCAGCGGCGCTTGGCAGGCGAAGTTCGCGCACACGTACACCGTGACCGCGCCGCCGACCGCCTCCTTGCCGTCGAACAGCGCCGCCAACTCCGCGGGCGGTGCGCCGGTCGCGGGGTCGTGGAACGCGATCACGCGGTTCGGGCTGAACGCGCGTCGAATGGCCGCGAGCGCACGAGCCGCGCCCTTCGCCGGGCCGATCACCGCGATCTGCTGGACCGGCCCCAGGAAGAAGTCGAGGGCGACGAGCATCTGCCCGGACGCGGCCGGGTGTTCGGCCATCGTCTCGCGGTAGCCGCGGAGGGCGCGCTCCGCCGGCTCGGCGAGGTCGCGCCGACCGGTCAGCGCCGCGAGTCGCAGCAACGCGGTGACGGCCATCGCGTTGCCGCTGGGCGTGGAACCGTCGTGCAAGTCCTTCGTGCGGGCGATGAGCTGTTCGTGGTCGTCCGCGGTGAAGAAGAACCCCGGCCCGCTCTTATCCGCGAAGTGCTTCAACATGACTTCGCACAACTCGACGGCGGCGCGCAGCCACTTCGGGTTGAAGGTCGCTTCGTAGAGCGTGACGAGCGCGTCCGCGAGGAAGGCGTAGTCTTCGAGGTAGCCGTTGAGCTTCGGCGCTTGCCCCACGCCCGCGGTGCGGTATAGCCGGCCCTCCGGCGTGCGCATAGTTTTCAGGACGAAGTCCGCGGCGTTGGCAGCGGACTTCAGGTAGCGCTCTTCGCCGAACGCCGCGCCGGCCTGTGAGAACGCGGCGATCATCAGCCCGTTCCACGCGGTCAGAATCTTCTCGTCGCGGCCCGGCCACACCCGCTTCGAGCGCGCGTCGTAGAGCTTCGCCTTCACCGACTTCAACTTCGCCTGGAAGTCCGCGGGCGAGAGGCCGTGTGACTTCGCCTCGTCCGCGTCGGAGAGCGTGCGGAACAGGATGTTGTGCCCCTCGAAGTTGCCCGCCCGCGTCACGCCCCACACCTTGCACGCGAACTCCGCGTCCTCGGTGCCAAGCACTTCGCGCAACCCTTCCATATTCCAGACGTAGAACTTCCCTTCTTCGCCCTCGCTGTCCGCGTCCTGCGTGCTGAAGAACGCGCCGTTCGGCGCGGTCATCTCCTCAATCGCGTAGTCGAGAACTTCCGCGGCGATGACGGCGAAGAACGGGTCGCGGGTCTTCTGGAACGCTTCCACGTACGCGCTGGTGAGCAGCGCGTTGTCGTAGAGCATCTTCTCGAAGTGCGGCACGAGCCACTTCGCATCGACGCTGTACCGCGCGAACCCGCCGCCGACCTGATCGTACATGCCGCCGCGGGCCATCGCCGTGAGCGTGTGCGTCGCCATCTCCTGCGCCACCGGATCGGCAAAACGCTCGCTGAGGCGGAGGAGCAACCGCAGTTCGAGCGCGTGCGGGAACTTGGGCGCGGTGCCGAACCCGCCGTGCGTCGGGTCGTAGCTGCGGCGGAGTGCGGTCAGCGCGCCGGACAGCAACTCCGGTGATACCGCGGTGTCACTCGCGGCCATGTCGCTCATCCCTTGCAGGTGTGCCGTGACGGTCCGGCCGATCTCGGTGATGCGGTCGCGGCGGTTCACCCAGGCGTCGTGAATCTCCGCGAGCAGGCGCGTGAAGCTCGGCCGCCCGTGCGCCGCGTACCGGTCGTCCGGCGGGTAGTACGTGCCCGCGAAGAACGGCGTCAGGTCCGGGGTGAGGAACACGCTCAGCGGCCACCCGCCGCCCTCGCGCGTCATCACTTGAAGGGCGTTCATGTAGATCGTGTCGAGGTCCGGGCGCTCCTCGCGGTCCACCTTGATGCACACGAAGTGCGCGTTCATCACGGCCGCGGTCGCTTCGTCCTCGAAGCTCTCGTGCTCCATGACGTGGCACCAGTGGCACGCCGAGTAGCCGATCGAACAGAAGATGGGGCGGTCCAGTTCTTTCGCGCGGGCGAGCGCGTCCGGCCCCCACGGGAACCAGTCCACCGGGTTGTTCGCGTGCTGCTTCAGGTACAGGCTCGTCTCGGCGGCGAGGCGATTGGGAGTGCGTGCGGACATAGCGTGTCTCGTGGTGCGTCGGGCGATAGGATTGTACTGCTTCCCCGTCACGGTCGGCATGCCGCACACAGGGCTTCCGCCCTGTGCTACGGAAGACGGCCCTCCGGGCGAAGAGAAGTCACGGTCTTTGTCTTCG
>JAYUBA010001425.1:0-3043 GCA_043741075.1 Frigoriglobus sp. | reverse complement strand
CGAGAAGCAGACCGGCCTCAAGGGCGAGGTCGCGATCGCCAAGGACTACGCGGACATGACCGCCCAACTCCGCGCCGGGAAGCTCGACATCGCGGTGTTCCACAGCTTCGAGTACGCGTGGGTGAAGCAGCACCCCGAACTGGTTCCGCTGCTCGTCACCGTGCCCGGCACCAAACTCCAGGCGTGCCTCGTGGTGAACGTCGCGTCCAAGGCGAAGGGCGCGGAGGATCTGAAGGGCGACTGCGTCGCGATTCCGGGCAACACCAAGGCGCACTGCCGGCTGTACTTCGACCGGATCAAGGCGAAGCTCCCGGACGGTTGTTGCGGCACCGCGAAGCTCGACGGCAAGTCGGTGGAGGACGCGCTCGACGCCGTCTCCGGCGGCACCTGCCCGGCGGCCCTGGTGGACGCGTCCGCCTTCGTCGCGTACCGGAAGAACAAGCCGGGCGTCGGCGACCAACTGAAGGTGCTGTCCGAGTCCGACCCGTTCCCGTCGGCCGTCATCGTGTACCGCAAGGACGCGTTCGACGCGAAGACCGCCACGAAGGTGCGCGACGGCCTCATCAAGGGCACCGAGACCGCGCAGGGGCAACTGCTCACGAGCCTGTGGCGGTTGAAGGGCTTCGCGGAGGTGTCGCCGGAGTACCTGGCGGACCTGGATAAGGTGCTAAAGGCGTACCCGGCACCTGCGAAGTGACGCCGTCTTCTTGTGGTGCGGGCCTCTGGCCTGCATCTCGGAAAGCAGGCGGGATGCCCGCACCACAAGAAGAGACTCGGCCCAGATCGCCGCGCTTCGCTTGCCCGCGCCCGCGGCACCCGCGGCAAACCCCACGCTCCCAACAACCCCCGCACCGGCGGGGGTTGTTCGCGCTTCCGGGTCACCAACCGGGCTTCCGGTTTCCGCCCGGTTGTGTATAGTCATCTGGTCGCCTGTTCAGTTGATCGGCTCCGAAGAATAGCCGCGTGTGGTCGCGGCGCGAAAGTCGCCGCTGTAAGGACGGGGCACACTCATGGCCGAGACGATCGAGACCGTGAACATCGCCGAGGAGGTCCGCGACCGGTTCCTCACGTACGCGATGTCGGTGGTGACCGGCCGCGCGCTACCGGACGTGCGCGACGGCCTCAAGCCGGTGCAGCGGCGCATCCTCTACGCCATGTACAACGACCTCAACCTGACCTTCGACAAGAAGGCGCTGAAGTGCGCCAAGATCGTCGGCGAGGTGATGGGCAACTACCACCCGCACGGCGACGGCGCGCTCTACGAGGCGCTCGTGCGCATGTCGCAGAACTGGGTGCTGCGCGTGCCGCTGGTGTACGGGCAGGGGAACTTCGGCTCGGTCGATGGCGACTCGCCGGCCGCGTACCGGTACACGGAGGCGAAGCTCACCCGCACGGCCGAGATGCTGCTCGCCGAACTCGACAGCGAGACGGTCGATCTCGTCGGCAGCTACGACGGCACCCGGCGCGAGCCGACCGTACTCCCGGCGCAGTTCCCGAACCTGTTGGTGAACGGCACCTCCGGCATCGCCGTCGGGATGGCGACACAGATTCCGCCGCACAACCTCGCCGAAGTGCTGAAGGCGTCCGTCCTCCTCATCGACAACCCGGACGCGACCGTCGCCACGCTGCTCGACCGGGTGAAGGGGCCGGACTTCCCGCTCGGCGGGAAGATCGTCACCGACCGCGGCACCCTCCGCAAGATTTACGAGGAGGGCCGCGGCACCATCCGCGTGCAGGGCGAGTGGAAGGAAGAGGAGTTCGAGCGCGGCAAGAAGCAGATCGTCGTCACGTCCATCCCTTACGGTGTGGACAAGGGCGAGTTGGAGAACACCATCGGCCGCATCGTCGAGGACCGGAAGCTCCCGCAACTGCTCGGCCAATCCAACGAATCTAACGACAAGGAAGGGCTGCGACTGGTCCTCGAAGTGAAGCCCGGCACCGACCCGAACCTCGTGATGGCGTACCTCTATAAGCACACCGAGTTGCAGAAGACGTTCTCGTACAACATGACCGCGCTCGTGCCCAACGCGGACGGCACGCGGATGGTGCCCAAGGACGGCCTGAGTCTCAAAGACCTGCTCCAACACTTCCTCGACTTCCGCCTCGCGACCGTGAAGCGGCGGTTCGAGTACCAACTGCGCCAACTGCGGAAGCGGATCCACATCCTTGAAGGCTTCGCGATCATCTTCAACGCGCTCG
The DNA here is from genome assembly GCA_043741075.1 of Frigoriglobus sp. Classification (GTDB taxonomy): domain Bacteria; phylum Planctomycetota; class Planctomycetia; order Gemmatales; family Gemmataceae; genus Gemmata. Next base: position 844 of record JAYUBA010001425.1, on the reverse strand, counting down.
ACGAGGCCATCCGGATCATCCGCGGTAGCACCGGGAAGCCGGACGCGGCGGAGAAGCTGAAGGTCGCGTTCGCGCTTGACGACGAGCAGGTGACCGCGGTCCTCGACGCGCAGCTCTACAAGATCGCGCAGATGGAGATTCAGAAGATCCGCGACGAGCTTGCGGAGAAGAAGAAGCAGGCGAAGGAGATCGAGACCGTCCTCGCGTCCGTCAAAAAGCTGTGGGGCGTGGTAAAGGGCGAACTGGAGGCGCTGATCGAGAGGTTTCCGGAGCGCCGCAAGACGCGGATGGCGTCCGACGAGGACGTGCTCGAGTTCGACGAGGAGGCGTACATCACGCGCGAGAACACCAACGTGGTGCTCACGCGGAACGGGTACATCAAGCGCGTGGGCCGGCTCGCGGCGGTGGAATCGACTCGCGTGCAGGAGGGCGACGAGGTCGCCGCGGTGGTGCCGGGCAGCACGCTCGACCACGTCGCCTTCTTCGCGGACGACGGCGCCGCGTACACGATGCGGATCAACGAGGTGCCCGCGACGACCGGGTACGGCGAGCCGATCACCAAGTTCTTCAAGCTCGGCGACGGCGTGAAGGTGGTGGCCGCGATCACCACCGACCCGCGGTTCACCCCTCCAGACCTGCCGCCGAAGGGCGACACGCCGGGCGGGCCGTTCGTCATCGTCGGCACGCGCAACGGGTACGTCCTCCGCACGCCGCTGACCGCCTTCCGCACGGAGTCCACGAAGGGCGGCCGGCGCTATGTGAAGCTCGAAGAGGGCGATAAAGTGGTGTTGGGGCGCCTCGCGGGCGGCGAAGACGGGGTGATGCTCGCGACGGCGGGCGGGTA
>JAYUBA010001424.1:0-3045 GCA_043741075.1 Frigoriglobus sp. | reverse complement strand
GCGGGCTTACGCCGCGCCGCTCGCCTCCGGAACGTCACTCCACGTCGAACTTGAGCGGGCCGCCGATGCCGCCGCGGAGGTTCGGGTTCACCGGCCGGTTCGCCATCGCCTCGTCGGCCGCCTTCATGTCGGCGATGTGCTGCGCCATCGCCTCCGCGTCCGCGGCGTCCTCGTCGTCCTGGGCGATGCGCTTCAGGCTCAGCGCGATCCGCCGGGACTCGGCGTCCATGCTCAGAACCTCGACATCCACCGACTGCCCCTCGCTCACCACGTCGCGCACGCGGCGGATGCGCTGGGTCGAAAGCTCGGAGATGTGGATCAGCCCTTCCACGCCGGGGGCCAGTTCGACGAACGCGCCGAAGTCGGTGGTGCGGGTCACCTGGCCCTTGAGCCGCGCGCCGGCCTTGATGACCTTCGCGAAGTCCTCGAACGGGCTGACGGTGAGCTGCCTCATGCTCAGGCCGATCTTCCGCGCCTCGAGGTCCACGCGGTTCACCTTCACCTCGACCTGCTGCCCGATCTTCACGAACTCGTTCAGGTCGGCGACCCGCTGCCACGAGAACTCGGACGCCGGGATCAGCCCGTCCGCGCCGCCCAGATCGACGAACGCGCCGAACGGCTTGATGCTCCGCACGATGCCCTTGAGCACCTGGCCCTCCGCGACGGTCTTCCAGAACACCTCGGCCTTGACCTGCTTCTCCTTCTCCTGGACCGCGCGGCGGCTGACGAGCAGGTTCCGCTCCTCCGGGTTCACCTCCGTGACCATCACCTTGATGCGCTGGTTGAGGAACTGCTCGATGTTCTCGACGCGGTACAGGTCGAGCTGGCTGGCCGGCAGGAAGCCCTTGATGCCGGCGACCTCGATGGTCAGCCCGGTCTTGTTCTTGTTCGTGCCGGTGACGCGGGCCTCCACGATCATGCCGTACACGACCTGCGACCAGTCGTGGACGACCTGCGTGGCCCCCTCGCGGGTGAGGATGAGCAGGCCGTCGGCCGCGTCGTAGTGGTCGATGTCGAACTCGACGGCCTCGCCGACGGTGGGCTTGCGGCCCCCGAACTGCTGGAGCGGGAGCACGCCCTGGCTGCGCCCGCCGGGCACCTCGACGAACACGTCGTTCCCGTGAACGCCGACGACGACGCCGGTCTTCTTGCCGCCGTCCACGGTCCCCGCGGCGCGCGGCTTGTGTACCGTCTCCGCCAGCGCGACGGTCTTCGTCACGTCGAAGCCGGACATCGCCGCGGCGAGTTCGTCCTCGATGAGCTTGTCGAGTTCGCGGGTGTTCGGCTTCGGCCCGCCGAAGTTGAGCTGCGGGGGCGCGCCGCCGGGGTTGAACGGCTTGTCGCTGCGCTGCGGGCGGTCACCGCCGCCGCCCCCGCCGCGGTTCGGCCCGCCGGGGCGCGGGGCACCCGGACGCGGCGGACCCTTGCCCGTGTACGGCGGCGGTCCGCCCGACTTCGGCACGTTGACCGCGGGCGCACCGAAGACGGGTGGCGGGGCATTCGGGGCACCCACTGAGGGCGCGCCGTATGAGGGCGGCGCGACAGCGGGCTTCGCGGCCGGCGGGGTCGGCTGGTCGGGTGCGGGAGAGGCGTTCTCGGTACTCATCGCGGACTCCTCGATTCTTACCGATTGAACTTATCAGACGGGCGGGATCGCGACAACGGAAGCTCGTCGCGCGGGCACTCCCCCCCAGGGCCGTTCCGCGTTTCACTCGGCGGCATGGGTGGCCGGGGCAGAGGCTTTGCGATGCCCCGGTTGTCGAGGCGTTCGGGTGTCGCACCGGGGCATCGAAGACTCTGCCCCGGCCACCCACACTCAAACAAGGAACGGCCTTGGCACTCCCCCCTTTTCGCGACACGCCTCGTAGAATCCGGTTCATGTCCCACGGCAAGCGAAGCAAATGGGTGCTGGCGGTCGAGACGGCGCTGGCGCTCGCCATCGTCGTCGGCGTCGTCTGGTACTTCGCCAACGTCCTCCGCAAGATGCCGCCGGTCCCGTACGCGGTGCGGGTGGAACGGCTCGTCGCGGCCGGCGCGCTGTACCTGCTCGCGCACCTGTGCTGGGCCACGTTCTGGGTGCGGCTACTGCACAGCCAGGGCGTACACGTGCCGTGGTGGGTCGGGCTGCGGACGTACTACATCAGCCAGTTCGGGAAGTACATTCCGGGGAAGGTGGCCGTCCTGTTCATGCGAATGGGGATGCTGCGCCGGTTCGGCGGGCACCCGATTCCGGTGGGCGTCACCGCGGTCTACGAAACGCTCACGAGCATGGCGGCCGGGGCGCTGCTGGGGGTACTATTCCTGCCGGCACTGGGCGTGCTGCCGCCGGAAATCTCCGGCCGCACGACGGCGCTGTTCGCGGTCGCGGCGCTGCCGCTCGGCATGGGCCTGCTGAACAAGTTCGTGGCGCGGATCGCGAAGAAGCGGCGCGGGCCGGACGCGCGACCGCTGCCGGCCCCGTCCCTGTTCCTTCTCGCGCAGGGACTGTTGCACGGCGCGTGCGGGTACTGTCTGCTGGCACTCAGCCTGGGGCTAACGATCCGCGGGCTGCTGCCGAACCCGCCGGAGTGGAGCGCCGAAGTGTACGCCGCGGACATGGCGGCGGTCGCGCTGTCGTACGTCGCGGGGTTTGTGATCGTGTTCGCGCCCGGCGGGCTGGGCTTCCGCGAGTTCGTGCTGGTCGCCGCGCTGACGCCGCCGTTCACGCCGCTGTTGGGTGCCGAAACCGCCGCCGGTATGGCCGTCGTCGTCGCGCTCGTCGCGCGGCTCACATGGACGATCGCCGAAGTCGTCGTGGGGCTGCTGCTGTACGCGATCAAACCCGCGATCCCGCTACACGTTCACCACGAGAAGCACATGAATGACCCCTCCCCCAACCCCCTCCCCCAAGGGGAGAGGGGGGAGCTGCCCTTGCCCTCTCCCCTTGCGGGAGAGGGTGGCGGCGCTTCGCCGACGGGTGAGGGGTCACGACTCAGATGCGCTAACGTTCCACCCCTCACCCGGCTCGAAGACTCGCCACCCTCTCCCGCAAGGGGAGAGGGCAAG
>JAYUBA010001423.1:0-3046 GCA_043741075.1 Frigoriglobus sp. | reverse complement strand
GCCCGGCGTGTTGCGGCGAACCCGGAGCGTCAGCGACGGGGTGAACCCGAACGACAGGAGTGAACGGTATGGCGACGCTCCGCGACCGGCCCTACGTGCAGTTCAACTTCCTCGTGAACCTCGGCGACGGCGTCACCGACGGGCCGCAGGCCGGGTTCCAGGAGATCAGCGGCATCGGCATGGAGGTGACCGTCGCGGAGTACCGCAACGGGAACGAGAAGGAGAACTCGGTCCGCAAGATCACCGGGATGAACAAATCGACCGACGTGACGCTCAAGCGCGGCGTCGTCGGGTCGCTGAACCTGTACGCGTGGCTGAACGAGATCCGCAACGGGAACCAGGCCGCGCTGCGGACCGTCACGGTGCAGCTCATGGCCGAGGACCACTCCGCCCCGGTGATGACGTGGACGCTCCTGCGCGCCCGGGTCATCAAGTACACGTGCGGCCCGCTGAACGCGAAGGGCACGGACGTGGCGATGGAGGAAATGGTTCTGGCGTACGAGCGCCTGGAGATGGAGTAACCGAACATGGCCGCCCGCCCCGACCCGCGGACCCTGGTCGCGCCGCCCGCCGTGCGCGTGAGCGGCATCGCGCCGCCCCCGGCGCCCGCGGCCGTGCGCATGGACGTGGCCGCGTTCGTCGGGCGGGTGAAGCCCACCGTGCCCCCGACCCCGCTTCCGCCCCCGGCGGCGGTGGAGAGCGCCGAGGCGTTCGCCGCCGCGTTCGCGGAGGCGCCGGACTCGCGGCTCGGGCCGGCCGTCCGCGCGTTCTTCCGCAACGGCGGCCGGCGGTGCTGGATCGTCCCGGCCGACCCGCCGTTCCTCGACGACCGGCTGAAGTCCACCGGCGCGGCGACGCTGGTCCGCGAAGCCGCGATGCTGGACGACGCGGAGGCTCCGCCCCAGGGGGTTCACGCGGTCCTCGCGCTCGAGGAGGTCACGCTGCTCGCGGTGCCCGACGCCTTCCCGCCGCGCCTGGCGATCGCGTCATCGGTTCCCGACGCCGCGACCGTGGCCCCGCCCGGCGCGAGCGCCGCGCCGGTGTCCGGCTTCAGCATGTGCAAAGTACCGGACCCCGCGGTGCTCGTCCTGGATCTCAAGTTGGCACCCAAGGAACTGCCGGGCGCGCACCCCAACGATCCGCCGGTGCGGGACTGGGTTGAGTTGTCGTGGGGCTGGCTCCAGAACAGCGCGGACGCGACGAAGGCGGCGGACGAAGCCGCGGCGCGGGCCGGTGCCCGGTTCGTTCTCGTGCGGAGTACCAGTAAGGCGTTTCCGCCGAACGAGACGGAAGCCGTCTACCGCGGGACGGGCACGGCCGTGTCGGTGGGGACGGAGACGGCCTTTTACCGCGTGCGCGCGGAAACCGCGGCGCGGGTCGGCGGCTGGGCGGACCCGCTCGCGCAGGCGATCCCGACGGGCGAGACCGTGCCGACGGCGGAAGACCCCGTCGCAACCCAAATCGCGGCCGTCAAGGTGTGCGCGGCCCGCGGCGACGTGCTGGCCGTCCTCGTTCCGCCCGAAAGTTGGCCCGCCGGTGCGCGTTCCTGGGTGGCAGACCTCGCGAACGATTCGCGGTGGAACGCCGAGGACAAACGGGCGCTTCAAACGCACGCGGCGTTCTGGGGGCCGTGGGTGCTGGCCCGCGACGGCGAGCGGACGGACGCGGAACCCGACGCCTACCCGGCCGACGGGGCCGTCTGCGGGCTTCTCGCGCGGCGGGCGCTCGAGCGCGGCGCGTGGGCGTCGATTCTGAACCTCCCCGTCGCCGGTGCGCTGGGGTTGGGGCCGGCACCGTACGGGCCGGGCGCGCTGGTGCCGCTGTTCGCCGCCGAAGCGCCCGACGCGAAGCGCGCGGCGAGCGCCAGCCGCGCGGCGGTCGCCGGCCAACAGGCGCAGGGGATCAACGTGCTGGCCCGTACGCCGCGCGGGTTCGTGCCCGTGGGGGAGCGCACGCCCCCGCCCGATCCGAACCGGGACACCGCGTTCCCGTCGGACGTCGTTCCGGTGCGGCGGTTCATGGCGCTGCTCCGCCGGGAGTTGGCCCGCGTGGGCGTCGGGCTGGCGTTCGCCCCCAACGGGCCGGCGCTGGAGCGCCGCGCCGTCCGCGCGGTCGAGTCGGTTCTGGAGAACCTGTTGCGCCGCGGCGCGCTCGTCGGGCCGGACGCGCGCTCGTCGTTCCAGGTGACGGCGCGGGCCGGCGAACCCGCCGCGGGGGCCGACAACCGGTTGGAGGTGGAAATCCGCGTGCGGCCCGCGCTGCCGCTGCGGCTCCTCACGCTCCGGTTGGTCCGCACCGGCGGGGACGCGTTCACCGTCGCGGAGGGGCAAGGCTGATGGCGAGCCTGAGTGCCGGGTTCGGCGTGCAAGCGGGCTTCGGGTCCGGTCCCCCGAACGGGGACGGCGCGGCCGCGGTCCCGTTCGCGGCGTTCCGCTTCTCGGTCGAGATCGACCGCGGCGGGGGCCGCGGGCCGCTGTGCGCCGCGGCGTTCGCCGAGTGCGACGGCCTGGAGGTCACGCTGGACATCAAGACGGTGCGCGAGGGCGGCGACAACGGCTCGGTCCGCCGCCTCGTCGGTCCCGCGTCCTTCGCCACCCTCACGCTCAAGCGCGGGATGACCGCGAACTTCGACCTGTGGGACTGGGTGGACGACACGATCGCCGATTCCACGGTGCGGGCCGAGGTCACGGTCGTCGTCCACCCCAGCGACAGCCCGACGAGGGAGAACGCGCGGTTCGTGCTGTCCCGGTGCGTGCCGGTGAAGCTGAAGGCGCCGCCGCTCAACGCCAAGGACGGGATCGTCGCCGTCGAGGAGTTCCAGTTGGCCTACGAGTCGCTCGCGCGGAAGCGCGGGTGAAGCGACCGACCCGGCCCAGGGCGTTGCCCTGGGCTGAGGAATCCGACCCCTTCAGGGTCGAAACCAAAGGCAGGCTGTAAGCCTGCGATCCCTTAGGACTACCGGACAAAACCAATTGTATCGACTATCCTGACGTGGTGCCCATCAGGAGCCTGCGATGCAACTGAAAGACCTCGCCCGACGCCTCCC
>JAYUBA010001422.1:0-3050 GCA_043741075.1 Frigoriglobus sp. | reverse complement strand
CATAACGAGCTCCGAACTCTCAGATCAGACTAACAGCCCGATGGGTAGGGGACGAGTCAGCACACATTATTGAGCATCTTTCACGCCGCCGTAATAGTGCCCGGACACCCCCAGCGGCGACACGACCGGCCCAGATGGCCCGAGTTGCCGCGGGCGCACGAGGGTGATCGCCGGAAGCGCTAGCAACTCTCTCGCCGCTTGCGGCTTCGCGGGCACCGCGAACGGCGTTTCCGGCGCGAGGCTCCAGATGGGCACACGGCACATCTTCGCGGCCCGCGCCAGCACGAACCACGACGTTTCCCGCGTCGGGTCATCGATCAGTTCCTTCGCGCGCTCGGGCGTGAGCGCCGCGGCGCGCGCGTGCGGGTGGTCCGGCGCGAACGGTGACACCGGGATGTCACGCGCGGGCGGAATGTGCGCCTTCAGCCGCTCCAAGTCCGCGCGCACGTCCCCCGCGGGGAACGCGTCGCCCGCCTGCGCGACCGCCCACCGTAACGCCGCGCCCGGCGGTGCCGCCTGCGCGAGAATGTACTTCGCGACCTCCTCAATGCGGTCGAGTTCGACGCCGCGCGTGAGTGATTCGAGTACGGGAGCGGTGTCTTCGCGCGGGTCGCCGAGTCGGGTAATCGCATCGGCCCAGTGCGCCGGCGTGCCGTCTTCGCGGAGCGCGAGAACCGCCCACACGCGGACGCGATCATCGGGGTGGTTTACGAGTCGCGTGAGAACGTCGAGGGCGTCGCGTCGCCCCGCGCGGCCGAGCCGTTCGATATTCCGCGCCAGCATCGCGGCGTCCCAATCCCAGAATGTGCAATCAACCCAAGCGTCGGTTTCCGACGACAGTGCCGGCACCTCTCCGGTCCAGCGGTAGTGGAGATAAAGCCGAATGCCGACTGTATGGAGGGACGGCACATTGAGCGGCTCCAGCGCCTCCTCGCGCTGGGTCGGGTCGCGGCCCCATTCCTCCAGCACCCGCGCCAGCGCATACCGCACGCGCCAGTGCGGATCACTCGCGGCCCGGCGAAGTGAATCGCGGCCCGTGGGCGATTGCGCGAGCGCATTGACCGCCGCGCGGCGCACCTGCCAGAACGGATCGCGGGCGAGCAGCGCCGTTAGCCCGGCCTCCCCTTCCGCGAACACCTTCCGCCGCGCGACTTCGCCGACCGCGAAGACGCGGACGGTCGCGTGCGGGCTGTTCAGCGCGCGCACCACGGTGTCGCTCACGAGCGGCGACGCGTCGGGTTCGAGCGCGCGCAGCGCGGCAATCGCGGCCGTCGCGCCGGCGTCGCGGTTCAGCACCAACCCGACCAGGGCTTCGACTTCAGCCGGTTCGGTCGTGCCGCGAAGTGACTCCGCGGTCGCGGCGGCGCACTCCGCGTCGAGGAGGGCGTAGGTGCGGGCCAGCGGGTGATCGTTGGGAACTCGCATCGGAGCTTGAGATACGGCAGTGTCTGGGCTACCCTCTACATCACTTGTACGCGATTGAAGAGGGATCGCAATGTCCGATGCCCGATCCGCCCCGGCGTGGCTCCTGCTGCCGCTCCCGGCCAACGCGGACCACGACGCCAAACTGCTCGCCACGGTCGAGAAACACTGCGCGAAACTGCCCGCCGAGTTCGCGCAATTGCGCCGCGCGCTCGACAACGTGCGGGCGCTCGCGAGCTACGAGCCGGTCGCGAACCGCGCCAACGCGCTCGTGTGGGAGCAGTTCGAGGTGCTGCTCGCCGCGCCGGACGGCACCGCCCGGCTCGCGCTCGCCCGGTACGCCCGCGAGTACATGCCGTCGCGCGCGCTGGCCCGCGTCCTCCGCCGGCTCGCCAAAGACCCGGACATGACGGTGCGCAGCCAAATCGCGCGCCTCATCAAGCGGGCGAAAATTCAGGAGGTCGCGCTCCCCGCGAAGAAGGACGGCGACTGGAACGCGACCGGTTGGCTGCTGACCGACACGCAGTCCAAGATCACCCGGCACAAGACCGGCACGCGGGCGCTGGAGCGCACCGGCGTGCCGCCGCTCGCGGACCTCGCCCAGCTGCGCAAACTGCTGAACATCAAGTCGCCCAAGCAACTCGGCTTCTTCCTGCTCGCGAGCGACTTCAAGAACGGCCCGTACACCACGCACACCATTCCCAAGCGCGACGGCACCGACCGCAAGATTTGCGCGCCCAAGAAGCAGTTGAAGTGGGTGCAGAAGCAGATTCTGAAGCACATCTTGAGCAAGGTGGTGCCGCACCCGGCGGCGCACGGGTTCGTCAACGGGCGCTCCACGGTCAGCAACGCGACCCCGCACGTCGGCGCGGAACTCGTCGTGAAGTTCGACCTCAAGGATTTCTTCCCCACCGTCCACTACTTCCGCGTGATGGGGCTGTTCGCGAGCATCGGCTACCCGGTCGGCAACTGCATGTTCGGCACCGACGACGAGTCGAACCAGATCGCGCCGGTACTCGCGCGACTGTGCTGCTACACGCCCAACCCGAAGCTGTGGGGCAGCGCGACGCTCCCACAGGGCGCGCCGACTTCGCCCGCGGTGTCCAACCTCGTGTGCCGCCGGCTCGACGCGCGACTCGCGGGGTTGGCGGAAGCGAACACGGGCACGTACACGCGGTACGCGGACGACCTCACGTTCTCGTTCAGGAGCGCCGAAGGGCTGAAGCTCGGCCGGTTCCGGTGGTGGGTCGATCAGGTGTGCCAGCAGGAAGGGTTCGCCGTCAACCAGCGGAAGTTCCGCGTCATCCGCGCTTCGCAGCGGCAGGTGGTGACCGGCATCGTGGTGAACGACGGGGTGCGCGTGCCGCGCGAACTCCGCCGCGAGCTGCGCGCGATCGTCCACAACTGCGAGACGCAGGGCATCGAATCGCAGGCGAAGCGGCACCCGAAGTTCGACGGCAACGTGGGCGCGTTCGGCCAGTACCTGCGCGGCATCGCGGCGTACCTGAACATGGTGCAACCGGAACACGGGGCCGCCCTGCTCAGCCGCGTACACGTGTTGCTCGGCGGACCGGTCGAAGGCGGCAAAACGCCGGACGGAAAGGCGGGTGGCGCATGAAACCCTACGA
>JAYUBA010001421.1:0-9905 GCA_043741075.1 Frigoriglobus sp. | reverse complement strand
CCACTTCGCCCCGCGCCTGTTGGACGGTGAAGTACGCCTCGGCCACGGAGAGCATGGTGTCGTTGCGCGTGGCCTGCACGTCGGCCTGACGCGCGCGGATGACCTGCCGGGCGGCGAGTGGCGCGTACAGGGCGTCGCCAATCGGCAACACGGCGGTCGGGCCGCCCCCGACCAGGAACGACGACTTGCTCGTGTTGAAGACGTTGCCCACCACGTCCTGAATGCGGCCGTCCTGGCGGAAGTAATCGACGCCGACGCCGACGTTCGGCAGCCACATCACCTTCGCCCGGTCCAGGGCCGCGTTGGCGGCCCGGAGGCGCTCGCCGGCGATCTGGATGTCGAGCGGGTTGGCACTGGTCAGAGTCAGCGCGGTGGTCAGGTCGATGGGCAGCGGCCTCCCCTGGGTCGCGGCGGGCGGCACTGCCGGGAACGCGACCGTACCCTTCGCCGGGGCCGCGCCCTTCTCGCTCCCGTCGGCCTTCATCTGTCCGCCGGCGGGAACCACGTTCGGGTTCGCCGTGGCCGGGCGGGTCACCAACCGGGGCGGTGTCGAGAAACCGGCGGGCGGTTCGGCGGTGTCGAGGGCGGAGCAGGCCGGGAGCAGCGATACGCCCGCACCGGCGAGCCACCGGACCACTCGACCCATCCTCTTCGCGGTCGTCATTCCGTTCCCCCACCGCCGGGGCGCGCGGACCGCGCCGGGTGACCGGGCCGAGCCGGTCGTATCAGAGGTATCGGTAAACCGGGCGGGGCCGCTGAACTGCGGAACCATGATTTCCCCTTATTTCTCACTTTGCGGTCACGCGGAAGTCGTCGAAGCAGGTGTTCGAGTCCGCCTTCGTCCACAGCCCCACCCCGCCAGCGGCGAAGGCGTCGTCGGTCGCCTCGACCACGAGCCGGCCGTCGAGGTAGCCCCGGAAGCGGTTCCCCTCGGCCTCCACCTTCAACTCTTGCCACTGGCCCGACGGCACCGTCGCGCTGCCCGACTTGATGGTGCTGCGGGAGCCGCCCGCGAACCGGAAGAGGATCGCGTTGTCCTCCAGGGCGTTCGCCCGCAGGATGTAGTAGTTCTTGGCGTCCTGCACCCGGAAGATGATCCCGGCGGCTTGGTCGTCCTTGCCGGAGACCGGCTTGAAGCGGACGGTCGCAACCAGGTCCGCGTACACCTTGTCCCCGAAGCGGGTCGCCGGGTATTCGGCGGTTGCGGTCTGGCACAGCGCGTTCGGCAGCGAAGGCGCGTCGGACTCGGCGCGCACCTCCCAGGTGCCGCCGAACACTTCCGTACCGGCGGGCGACTTGCCCGCCGCGTCTTTGTCGAAGGTCCACTCCTCCACCTGTCCGGCGACGGCGGTCCGGTCGCCGGCCTGGTACGTCACCTGCGGCGTGCCCCCACAGCCAGCCGACAAGCCGGCGAAGAGCAAGGCTGCGGATACCGTCGGTCGGGTTCTCACGTCGCCCTCCCTCAATCGGTCGCGCGGTAGACGCGGAGTTCGGGCGGGGTCTTCTCATCGGTCCGGGGCAGGACCACGAACACCCGGCCAGAGGCCGCGTCGAACAGGCAGGTGCGGGCGAGCGTGCGGGTCGGAATCTTCTCGACGACCGCGAACCCCTTCGCCCCCTCTTCGAGGACGGCCAGGGTGCCCTCGCCGCAACTCGCGTAGAGCCGCTTCCGCTTGGGGTCGAAGAACAGGTCGTCGATGTCGCCGGGGATGTCGGCGTCGGACAGTTCCTTCCCGCTGTCGGCGTCCAGCACCACGACCTTCGGGGGCTTGCGGCAGCCGACGAACACCCGCTTCCCGTCGGCGTCGAAAACCAACGGGTAGTTCGCCTCGGCTTTCGTGAGCGGGTACTTGGCCGCGACCTCGTTCTTGTCCAGGTTCACGACCGCCACTTGCCCCGGCTTGAGGCAGTTGACGAAGAGGCGGTTCTTGGCGAAGTCGATCTGCAACCCCTCCGGCGGGCCGGGCAACTGGACCGTCGCCTTCACCGCGAGGGTCTTCGCGTCGAGGACACCCAGCGACGCCTCGGCGTGGCCGACGTAGACAAGCCCCTTCGCGGGGTGGTAGCGCACGTTGTCGGCGTCCGGCAGCTTGACCGCGCCGAGCAGTTTGAACGTCGTGCCGTCGAAGGCCCGGCACTCCCCGTCCGCCCCGTTGCCGACGAACACGCGGTCGAGGTCCGGCGCGTAGGCGACCCCCTGAATCTTCTTCTGGCCGCCGACCTGCTTGACCAACTTGCCGGCCTTGAGGTCGATCACGTCGAGCGAGTCGTTGGACAGGTTCGCCACGAACAGGCGGTCGCCCTTCGCGTCGAGGGCCATGTGGTCGTACCGCCCGCCCACGCCCTCCAGCGGGATCGTCTTCTCCAGCTTGAGAGCCTTCGGTTCGTCCGCGCCGGCCGGTGTCGCCGCGAACAGCGCCAGCCCGATCACGAGTTGAATTCGCATGGAAGCCCTCCTCAGTAGTCGTTGCCGGGCGTTTGCCCGTCGTTGGTGGATTGGAGTAGCACCCAGGTCTGCTGGCTGATCGAGTCCCTGATGAACGCAACGTGCCCGTCCACAAAGCAGGCGTTCACCCCGCCCGTGTGCCTGCTGCGGGCCTGGGCCGCCATCCCGTAGGCGACCTGGTTGCGGCACCCCATCCGGTCCTTCGTGCCGATGCCGGCGTAGAAGAAGCTGCCGCACGCCTCGATCTCGTCGGCGTTCTCCAGGTTGTTGTTCGGGGTCGGGTTGGTGTCACGCCCGGCGACCACCATGCTCGCGCCGGGGAACCCCAGTGCCCAGGTGCCCCGCATGTCGCTCGCGCTCACCCCGATGCGGACCTCGTGGAACAGGAACGTGCTGCTCGTCCCGTCGGTCACCCCGGCAATCGACACGCCGAAGTCGATGGACATGACCGGCCCCTTGCTCGTGCCGACGTAGGGCGGGTTGTTGACCGCGTTGTCGCCCCGGATGTGGTGGTCGCTGTCGGCGGTGCCGCCGTTGCAGGCGTAGTTGCCCCGCGCCCACCCGCCCTCCGGCGGTCGGCCGAACGGGTCGGTGAACGGCGCGGCCCCCGCACCCTGGTCGGACGGGCACAACAGGTTCGGCAACTGGAGTCCCCGGACCACCCGCCAGGCCGTGTTGTACCCCGCTAGGTTCATCAGGTCGGTGACGCCGGGGTAGGCGTTCGTGTTGGCCTGCTTGAACACGTTGTCCTGTTCGAAGTGCGGGAGCATGAACACCGCCCAGTTGGGGCCGAACGGGTTCCCCATCCCGCCCGTGAGCGGGTCGTTGCCGGCGGTCGCGTAGGGCATCCGCACCCCGACCGGGAACTTCTGGTTCGCGTCGTGGTAGTTGTGGGCGGCCAGCCCCAGTTGCTTGAGGTTGTTCTGACACTTCATGCGCGCCGCCGCCTCCCGCACCTTCTGCACGGCGGGCAGGAGCAGGCCGATCAGCACCGCGATGATCGCGATCACCACGAGAAGCTCGACCAGGGAGAATCCGGTTCGTCGGGTCACGGTCGTCCTCCGGTCAGTGTTTGCCAGCTCCGGCCTGCTTCTGGGCGTCGAGGGCGGTCTTCAACGCCTTCGCCAGTTCCTCGGCCTTCCCCTTGCTCCAGAAGTGCGTGAAGATGAACGCGGGTTGCTCACCGACCATGTGATTGTGAAGAGCGACGACATGAACGCCGGCCTTCCGCAGCGCCCGCAGCACCGGCTGCACCTCGGCGGCGGTCATGATGAAGTCGCCGTCCACGGCGGCCAGGTCGTCGGTGCCGCTGAACGCCGCCCAGGTGGTCAGCCCCATCGAGCCGGCCACCTTGACCCCGTGCATCACCCCCTCGCGGCCGATGGTCACCTTCACCACGCCGGCCTGCGATTCGGACTTCTGCCCCAGAGCCTTTTCAATCGGCTCCGCCGTCACGGTGCCGGCCTTCGGGGCGTCGCCCGCGAACCGCGTCGCCGGTTTCGGGTTGTCCGCCCGGACCTTCTTGATCGCGTCCCACACCGCCTTCACCCCGGCGGCCAGCTTCTCCGGCTCGCCCATCCCGCCGACGTGCATGAAGTAGTCCTTCGGCTCGTCGTAGAAGAAATGGTTGTGCAGGGCGGTCACTTCGAGGTTGTTCGCGAACGCCGCGTCCATCGCCGCGCCCACCTCGTCTTGGAAGACGACCGTATCGCCCATCACCATCGCGCCGTGCGCGGCCGGGGTGAACGCGCCCCACGAGCCGAGTCCGGCGAACGGCTTGAGCGGCATACCGTCCACGGCCACCGCCACGTCGGTCCGGGGCCAGGCGACGCGCACCACACCGTCGGGCGCGGTCGTCGCCTTTACCCCGGCCGCCGCGCCGATCTTCTCGGCGTTGAGCGGCACCGGCTCCGCTGCGGGCGCGGCGGTGCCCATCAGGGAGGCCCCGCCCACGCCGAGTGCGGAGGCCGCCAGGAAATCGCGTCGCGTCGTCACGGTTCGTCTCCTATGGGTTCGGGCGATGAAGCGGGCGACAGGTTACTTGAGTTCCTTCGCCCGGAAGTCGTCGAAACTCGTCTGCGCGTCGGCTTTGGTCCACAGCCCGACCTTGCCGGCCTTCGCGAACGTGTCGTCCTTCGCATCGAGGTACTTCTTGCCGTCCACGAAGCACTCGATTCTGTCGCCGACCATCTTCACCGAGAGCGTGTGCCACTCGCCCGCCGGAACTTTCACCTCGGCGTCCTGAAACTCGGTGCTGCGCTTGCCCGCGACCACCTTGTACACGCGGAAATTGTCTTCAAGTGGGTTCATGCGGGCGACGTAGTAGTTGTCCGCATCGACGTACCGCCACACAATCCCCCCGCCCTGGTCCTTCTTGCCCGCGTTGGCCTTGAACGCGACCGACACTTCCACGTCCTTGAAACTCGTGCCCTCGGCGACGCACAGGTTGAACAGCGCGTCGCGGTCGTCGCTGGTCTGCGCCAGGGCGAAGCCGGACTTCGATGGCGCGGTCTTGTCTTCGACCACCGTCCACACGCTCGCGCCCGTGCCGGTTTGGGCGGCCTTCCACCCGGCTGGCACCTTGCCCAGGTCGGCCTTTGAGAACGTCACCGCCTTCGGCTCGTCGGCGGCGACCGCTACGCTCACCGCCAGTAACACCGCCAACACGGTTCGCGTCATGTGGTGTTCCTCCCGCCGAGACCCGCGCCCACTTCGCAGGCTATAACCGGAGCGGGCCACCAGTCGAGTTAGCTCTTCGTTAAATCCGGCTAATGTGGCGGGAGGGACGTGACCCCGACCGCGTGCGCGGCGATGATCGAGTGTGAAGGGAAGGTGCTGCGATGGCTCACGTCTTGATCGTTGAAGATCAGAAACGGCTCGCCGCGAGCCTGCGCAAGGGACTCGAAGAAGAGGGCTTCGAGGTGACCATCGCCCACACCGGCGAGGAGGGGTTCTACCTGGCAACCACCCGCCCGACTGACGCCCTCGTGCTGGACATCATGCTCCCCGGCCGCGACGGGTTCGAGGTTCTCCGTGACCTCCGCGAACGCGGCTTCACCAAACCCGTGCTGATCCTCACGGCGCGGGATTCCGTCGAGGATCGGGTGGCGGGGCTGAACGGCGGGGCCGACGACTACCTGGTCAAGGCGTTCGCGTTCGCCGAACTGGTCGCCCGGCTGCGGGCCTTGTTGCGGCGCAACGGCGAGCGCGAACTGGTGCTGCGGGCCGACGATCTGGAAATGGACCTCGTGGCCCGGCGCGTCGTCCGCACCGGCGTCGAGGTCGAACTGAGCCACCGCGAGTTCGAGCTTCTCGCGTTCCTGCTGCGGCACAAGAACGAGGCCGTGACGCGCGACATGCTCGCCCGCGACGTGTGGAAGGAATCCGGCGGGTTGACCACAAACGTCATCGAGGTGTGCGTCAACGCCCTGCGGAAGAAGATCGAACGGCCGGGGCTGCGGCAGTTGGTCCACACCGTCCGGGGCGTCGGGTACGCCGTGAGGGACCGGTAGATGGCCCGCCTCGGCATCCGGTGGAAGCTGACCCTGTGGTACGGCCTGGTCCTGACCGTCCTGCTGGCCGGGTTCAGTGCGGTCGTGTACGGGACGTTACGGCACCAGTTGATGGAGCGCATGGACCAGGGGCTGACGGAGGAACTGGCCGACGTGCGGTACGAGGTCGGCCGGGCCGCCGACGCCCCCGGCCTGCTCGTGTGGCTCGACCGCCGGTTCGCCCACCACGAGGGGTTCGACTTCCAGATCGCCCGCGCCGACGGCACACGGCTCTTCGCGAGCGACCGGCTGGCCGACCGGACGCTGCCGCTCCCGCCCGTCGCGCCGGACCACCCGAACCCGCCGAACTTCGAGACCATCCGCGCCGGGCCGGGCCGGTGGCGGGTGGTGACCGTTCGGGTGCGGGGACCGGAGGGGCCTCTGACCGTCCAGGTGGCCCGGTCGTTGGCCGAGTTCGACCACGAGACGGCGGAACTGCTCTGGGCCGTCCTGTTGGCCGGGCCGCTGACGGTCGGGGCGACGCTGGCCGGCGGCTACTACCTGGCCGGTCGCACGCTGGCCCCGGTCGAGCGGATCACCGAGACGGCGCGGAGCATCTCCGGCGAGAAACTCGACCGACGGGTGCCGGTCGCCAACCCCGGCGACGAACTCGGCCGGTTGGCCGCGACCCTGAACGACATGCTCGAACGGCTGGAGCGGTCGTTCGCCGAGATGCAGCGGTTCACCGCCGACGCGGCACACGAACTCCGCACCCCGCTGGCCGTGATCCGCAACGAGGCCGAAGTGGCCCTGCGGACGCCCCGGTCGGTCGAGGAGTACACGCGGGTTCTGGAGGGTCTGCTCGAAGAGGTCGTCCGCCTGAGCGAGATGGCCGACCAGTTGCTGTTCCTCTGCCGCCAGGACGCGGGGCTGAACCCGCCGGCCCACAAGGACGTGCCGCTGGACGAACTGCTCCGCGCGGTGACGGACACCATGCGGCCGGTGGCCGAGGCGAAGGGGGTCGCGCTCGTCCTGGCTAACAACCCGGCCTGCACCGTGCGCGGCGACGCCAACCAGTTACGGCGGGTCTTCTACAACCTGTTGGACAACGCGGCGAAGTACACGGCGACCGGCGGCACCGTGCGGGTGGCGAGTCACTGTGTAGGTGGCGAGGTCGTGGTGAGCGTGACAGACACCGGGATTGGCATCGCGGCCGAACACTTGGCCCGCGTGTTCGACCGCTTCTATCGGGTCGATCCGTCCCGCGCCGGAGAAACCGGCGGGGCCGGGCTGGGTTTGGCGATCTGCCGCGCGGTCGTGCGGGGCGCGGGGGGCACCATCACCGCCACCAGTGCCGAAGGTCAGGGGTCGATATTCGAGGTGCGATTTCCGGCGGCAGACGGGCGGGAACGGACTGTCCCGCCAGCCGCGTGATGAAGAGCAGGGTCATTTGACGGGGTGGTCCTTCACGAGCCGCTCGAACCCCCACAGCGTGACGTTCCGGTCGATCCCGCCGGTCGCCAGCGTCTTCCCGTCGGTGCTGAACGCGACGACCTGGAAGCCCATCACGCCTTCGTCCATCGACGCCTTCACCTTCCCGGTCGCGAAGTCCCACACCAACAATTTCCCGTCTCGCCCGGCGGTGACGAGCCACTTGTCGTCGGGCGACAGCGCGAGCGACCGCACCAGGCCGTCGTGTCCCTCCAGCGCCTTCGCGAGTTTCCCCTTCTCCACGTCCCACACGCGCACCGGCCCGTCCTTGCCGCTTGATCTTTGTGTGCCCGGCGAGCGTGCCGGCGGGCTTCCCAGTTGCCGCGTCGTAGAGCCGCACCTCGGAGTCATGGCTGGTCGCGGCAACCGTCTTGCCGTCGGGGCTGAACGCCACCGCGACGATCATGTCCTTATGGCCGGGGATCGTGACGAGCGGCTTACGGGCGGCGAGGTCACACACGATGACGGTGCCGTCCTTCGCGCCGGAGGCGAGGAGCTCGCCGTCGCGAGAGAAGGCCAGGCACGAGAGTGTGCCCTTGTGGCCCTTCAAGGTGGCGGTCGTGGGTCGGGGACCGCTGCCGGCGCGGTCAGACTGGTCAACAGCGCGAGGAGGGCAAAGGTTGTCAAAAATCGAGGGGCTGCACCACCCGACCCGATCCTTACTCCGGCTTCTGAGCCACCCGAACCTTCTTGCGGGGCCGCCCCCTCGGCAACGGCGGCGGTTCCTCGCCCAGCGGCTCGTTCGACTCCACATCGCCCATCAGGTCAACCATCGTCGTGTTCAGGGCCGTTGCCAACTGCTGCACCACGAACGGCGTCGGCATCCGCTGGCCGCGCTCGATGAGCGACAGGTGTGTCCGGTGAATTTTCGCTCGATCAGCCAGCGCCTCCTGCCCGACTTGCGCGATCAGACGCCGGCGGCGGATCACCTGACCGAATCGGGTTCGCAGCTTGGCGGGTTTCACGGAGGCTCGTGGGTTGGAGTGGTCTTGATCCCACCCGAACCCGACCCCGTGGAGCTACAGTTCTGTAAATGACATCTACGAGTCGCTATTATTCATGTGGCCGCTCTTGCCTCCCTCACCGAGACCGCCCCATGTCAAAGCTCCCCGCCTGCGTCCACTGCGACCGGGGTGCGAGTAAACCCGTGTCCTGCCCGCACTGCTGGTGGCAGGTGTGCTGCTCGGAGCGGTGCCTGCGGAACCACATCGAGGCCGCCCGCCCGAAGCAGGCCGCTGCCCAAGAGGCCCAGAAGGAGGCGCAGGAGATCGAGCAGGAGAACCGGCGACGGGAACTCCGGCTGGCGCACAACGAACTCGACCGGCTGGAGAAGGAAAAGGCGGAGGCGGAGAACGGGCTGCGCGGCGAGTGCCCGAACTGCGGGGCCGTGTTGAGCATCCCGCGCAAGTTCAAGGGCAAGAGATACCCTGCCCGCACTGCAAGGCCGAAATGCACGTCCCCGAAGCCGAGGTCCTCTCCGCCCCGGAGGAGTCACCGGAGCCGTTCTGGACGGCGCGGCGGGTCGTACTCGGCCTGACCTTCTGGGCGTTCGTCCTGTCGTGCTGCTGCGGTGTGCCGACCTGGGCGTGGTGGAAGACGGGGCCGCTACGGGAGGCGGACCGACTGTATGACGAGGGGAGGAAGGCGGAGGCCGTGGCGAAGTACCAGGAGATGTGGGAGAACTCCGGCGCGAAGACGAAGCTGTTGAAGCGGATCGTCGAGTACCACCTGGAGACGAACAACGAGGCCGAGGCCACGCGGTGGGTCGAGAAGGGCCTGGACGGCAAGACTCCGGAGAACTATGAGGCCCGGCCGCGAAGGCGCTGTATGAAAAGGTCAAGGCGCGGCGTGCGGCCAAACCGAAGTAACGCGGTCACACGCAAGGCTGCGTGCCGACGGCACTGGCCGAGCGACTCTCATCGAGGTGACGACGACGCGGCCACGGAGGCGGTGACGGCGATCTGACCGGAGTTGCACCGACTGCCTTCTGCATCGCGGCGGCCGAGTCGCGGGCGAACGGCTTCTGCGTCTGGCGGTGGCTTCAATCGGCCAGCGTGACGACCACGCCGGGGTGGTCGCCGAGTTGCCGACCGTGGCAGTCCCAGGGTCGGCACGGTCCCAGCGGCTCACACCCGACTACCGCTTGACGGCGAGGGCGGCATCCACCGGGGCGTCCGTCCGCCGCCCGTCCACCTCGGCGAACCCGGCCGCCCGCAACACGTCCGCGTACTCGCCCAGCGTCCGCTCCTTGCCCTCGGTCACCAACAACATGTTCAGATCCTGCATCTGCGCCCAGTCCGGGCCGGCCCGGTCGTCCGCGATCAGCTTCTCCGCCGCCAGCACGGCACCGCCCGGCGGCAGCGCCGCGTGCGCCTTCCGCAAAAGGACCATGATCTTGTCTTCCGACCAGTCGTGCAGGATGCGGCCGAGCGTGTACAAGTCGGCCGGCGGCAGCGGGTCGGCGAAGAAGTCGCCGG
>JAYUBA010001420.1:0-3053 GCA_043741075.1 Frigoriglobus sp. | reverse complement strand
CCGGGGGGGTGGGTTCTTCAACCCACAAGCTCGTCGTGTTCTCGCAGTGGGAGACGATGGTGAGCGAGGCGGCGAAGGTGCTGGACGCGCTCGGCGTGGGCTACGTGGTGCTGCACGGCGGGCTGCCGGGCAAGGACCGCAAGGCGGTGCTGGAACGGTTCCAGACCGACCCGGCGTGCAAGGTGTTCCTCAGCACCGACGCGGGCGGCACCGGGCTGAACCTTCAGACCGCCGACACCGTGGTGAACCTCGAACTGCCGTGGAACCCCGCGGTGCTGGAGCAGCGCATCGCCCGCGTCCACCGCATGGGCCAGAACCGCCCGGTGCGGGTCATCAACTTCGTCACGCGCGGTACCATCGAGGAGAAGGTGCTGCGGACCGTAGAGGCGAAGCAGGCGCTGTTCGCGGGGTTGTTCGCGGGCGACGCGGACGAGATCCCGTTCGAGGCGCTGAACACCGGCGGCTTCCTGGACACGATGCGCGATTTGGTCGGCTCGGAACCGGAAACGAGTGGGCAGAGGGCAGTGGGCAGTGGGCAGTTTGAAGACGCCGAAAAGCGCCAGTCAAGAGCAAAGCAACAGGAAGGGAACTTGCTGCCACTGCCCACTGCCCACTGCCCACTGCCCACTGATACCGTGTGGCACGGAGTCGCGCAAATCGTGGAAGGGGCGTGCGCGGTGATCGCCGACCCGGCCGCGGGCGGGCACATTCCGCCCGATGTCCGCGCCCGGTTGCTCGCCGCGCTCCGCTCGGTCGCCGCCAATCTTTCCTCCGATTCTCCCTAATTAACCTCCGCACCGCGCCGGTTGGTATGGCGCGTGCAGGTTCATCCGGTGTCGAAGTCGTCCGGTGCAGACCACCGGACCGGAATCCGCTCCCGTCCACAGGGGGCATCCCACACTGGAGAATCCACCATGAAGACGTTCCTGCTCGCGGCCACCGTGGCCGCCGGCGTTCTCTGCACCACGAGCACCGCCGACGCCCAGTTCCGCTACCGGCGCGCGGCTGTCTACGTTGCTCCCGCGTACAATTACCCCTCGTACGACTACGCCCCGAGTTACTACAGCGGGGTCGTTACCAGCGGTTACGCCGCGCCGAGCTACTTCAACAGCGGCGTGGTGACCAGCGGATACACGCCGACGATCTATTCGTCCGGGAATTACTACAACTCGCCGTACACCTACGGCAGCGGCTACGGCGTCTACAACAGCGGGCTGTATGGGAACAGCTATTACGGGAACAGCTATTACGGGAACAGCAACTACGGCAGCAACTACGGTAGCAACTACGGCAGCAACTACTACGGCGGCTATCGCGGCCGGCGCTGGTGAGTAACGAACGGGCCACGGGCATCGGTCCCGCGGCGCTGAATCTTCCCGCCCCGTAAGATCGTCGCGCAAGTTCGGTATCACTTTACGTTCGACGAGCGACGGGGCTTCAACATATGAGGAGGTACATCATGACACGCTTCGCAATTGCGGCCGCTCTGGCGACCGCCCTCGGCCTGAGTCTCGCGGGCACGGCCGACGCCCAGTACGTCCAGCGGTACACCACGATCACCCCCAACGGCGGGATCGCGTCCGGCGGCACCCTCTACAACCTGGGTACGTACCAGTCGTACAACAACTACATGTCGCCGTTCGGCAACGTGAGGCAGCAGTCGTACTACGGCGACGTGTACGGTAACAGCTACGGGATGTCGAACGGGTACAACGCGTTCAGCGGGTACGGCTACAACCGCGGGTTCTACCAACCCAGCCCGTTCGTGTACCCCGGTGGCGGCTACAACTATAACTTCTACGGCCGCCGCTGGTGAGCGAAGTCGAAACACGGGAACGCCGCGGGCCGCAGGGGAAACCTGCGGCCCGCGTGCTTGGCGTAGAGCACGCGGGCCGCGTGCGCTACGTTAAGCGGAGGGAACGAATCGGCGGCGCCCGGTTACCGCACCTCGATGATCCGGCAGTCGGACAGCATCACCTCGTCGTCCTCGCCCACCAGGAGCAGCTTGCCGCCGACGCACCGCGTCGGGCCGTTGTCCGGGCACACGTGGTCCGTCTCGGTGCCCAGCGCGAACGCGCCCTCGGCGCGGTACGACGCGGGGTACACGAGCGGCAGGTGGACGGCGGCCGTGGTGCCGTCGCGGAACGTGATCGTCGCCGGGCGGTAAAGCTGATCGAGCAGCGCCGCGGCCGGCGCGAGGACCACCTTCCGCATGGCCTCCCACGGCACCCACAGGTACTCGCCGCCGCGGAACGCCTCCAGCACGGAGCCGTACCGGTCGTCGGCGTCGCGCAGGCCTTCGAACTCGCGGCCGTCGATGAACCCGCGGACCACCGGGCTGGCCGCGTCGGCCGCGTCCACGGCCTTGACCGCGGCGTCCGGCCGCGCGCGGCGGAGCGCCTTCACCGCGAGCCAGCGGCGGGTGGCGTGTTCCGGCGGCGGGTCCGGGGTGATGGTCGGGTCGCGCCCTTCGACCGTGCGCAGGCGCTCGCTGCGGAACAGGCGGTGCAGGCCGCGGGCGACTTCCGGCCAAGCGGGTTCGTCGGTATCGATCCGGTCGAGGTGTTCGAGCGCGTCGTCGAGCCGGCCCGCGAACGCGAGTAGGTCGATGAGCAGGCGGCGGGCGCCGGGGTCGGCCGGCACGGCCCCGACCGCGGCCTCTTGAAGCGCGACCGCGTCCGCGAGCCGGCCTTCGGCGAGCATGTCGTGAACCGTCATGCTCCCAGTTTACCGCATTACGCGGCGCGCGCAACCGCGGGCGCTTCGACCGGGGGCGGAACCGGGACCGGGCACCCGCACAGCCGCGCCAGCGCGTCCGCCGTCTGGAACGCGTTGAGCGTCTGGATCACCTCGGCCTCGACCGCCAGATCGGGGAACCGGGCTTCCGCGTCGGGCACTGTACGGACGACCGCCGGGCCGACGAGGACGACGCGCTCGCCGCCGATCCGCGGCACCGCGGCGAGCGCCTGCGTTGGCCACAGCCAGTGCCCGCACCCGGCGAACCCGGCCGGCAGCGTGCCGTCGCGCCGCAGCGCCGCGGGCGCGAACAGTTG
>JAYUBA010001419.1:0-3055 GCA_043741075.1 Frigoriglobus sp. | reverse complement strand
CCCGCCGAGCCTTTGCCGACTCGGCGGGAGCGGGGCGCGGCTCGGCGGGAGCCTCGCCCTCCCGTGCGGACTCTACCGAGATGATGAGGTTGCCTTCGGCGAGGCTCAGCGCTTGCTCCACCGCCTCCGCGATGCGCACGCGTCCCTTCGCGTCCGCCTTGAGGCGGTCCACCACGATCTCGATGGTGTGCTTGATGCGCTTGTCGAGCTTCAAGTCGTCGGTCAACTTCACGAGTTGGCCGTCTACCCGGGCGCGGACGTAGCCGCGCTTCACCATGTCCGCGAAGAAGTCCTTGAACTCGCCCTTCTGCCCGCGCACCACCGGCGCGAGAAGCTGGAATCGCGTGCCCTCCGGCAGCGCGAGGATGCGGCCGATGATCTGCTCGCGGGTCTGGGCCGTGATCGGGCGCTGACACTTCGGGCAGTGGCCCTGACCGAGTCGCGCGTATAACACGCGGAGGAAGTCACTCACTTCCGTAATCGTGCCGACGGTACTCCGCGGGTTGCGCCCGGCGGCCTTCTGCTGGATGCTCACCGACGGCGACAACCCGCCGATGTAGTCCACGTCGGGCTTCGGCAACTGGCCGAGGAACTGTCTCGCGTAGCTCGAAAGTGATTCGACGTAGCGGCGCTGCCCTTCGGCGTAGATCGTATCGAACGCGAGCGACGACTTGCCGCTCCCGCTCACGCCGGTGAACACGATCAGCTTGTTCCGCGGTAGCTCGAGGTTGACGTTGCGGAGGTTGTGCTCGCGCGCCCCGCGCACGACAATGCTCTTGGTGTCCATGTGCCCGGAGACTCCTCCTGAGTACCGCGTTAGCGTGCGAAGGTGCGTCGGGCGAGCGGAGAAGGGGACAGGTGGGTAGTATACGCCCGGTGAACATGCGGGAGTAGCGGAACTTGGGAAACGGGCGCGGGCGTGCGGCCGGTCCGATTTCATTCTTACCTCACCAGCCGCAAGCCGTGGTATAGTTCGAGTCAGCGCACGGGATGAGTTTTCGGACGCTTCCGGGAACTCCGACCGCCGGCGGCACGTCGGAATGGGTGGAGGGTCGTGAACGACGACGATCGCCGGCTCATCGCGGACTGTCTGGGCGGCCGACGGGATGCCTTCGGAGAATTGGTAACCCGTTACCAGACAAGGCTTTATAACGCCGCGCTGCGACTGGTTCAAAGCCCCGACGATGCCGCCGATGTCGTTCAGGACGCGTTCCTGAGCGCCTACCAGGCGATTCACACCTTCAAAGGCGACGCCGAGTTCTTCACCTGGCTGTACCGGATCGCGTTCAATACGGCGATCAGCCTGAAGCGGAAGAATCGCCCGGCCGTCAGCCTGGGGGACCACGCGGGCGAGACCGGAATCGACCCCGATGATCCGTCCGAGTACGTGAAACCGGGGGCCGCTCTCGAGCGGAGCGAGGACGAGCGGCAACTGAACGAGGCCATCGCCCGGCTCTCGCCCGAACACCGCGAAGTGCTGCTTCTGAAGGATATTGAAGGGTTGAAGTACGAGGACATCGCGGAACTGCTGGGCGTGCCGATCGGGACGATCCGCAGCCGCCTCCACCGGGCACGGTTGGAACTCCGCGACCTGCTCGTCCCCCTTGAAGAGCGAGGGGCAGATCGCGGCGAAGGGGAAGGGCAGGGGACGGAGTCGAACGAGCCGGAGAGTCCGAACGAGACCGAAAACCGCACACCACCACCGACTCAGCCGCGCCGGGTGCGCCGGGGCGATTGAGACCGACGAACATGATACCCGCCGACCAAAAAGAACTGATTACCGCGGCCGTGGACGGGGAACTGTCCGCGACGGAGGCCCGCGCCTTCCGCCGGTTGCTCGATAACTCGGCCCAAGCCCGCGCCATGTACGCGAAACTCCGGGCCGACCGCGACCGCGTTCGGAACCTCCCGCTCGCCACGCCGCCGGCCGACCTGCACGCGAAGATCATCGCCCGCATCGCGTCCGCGACTCCCGCCCCAGTCAGGATGCCGGCCGCACGACCGGTAGAACCCGCACAACCGTTCCCGTTCCGCCGAACGCCGGTCTGGGTGCCGGTCGCGGTCGCCGCGGGTCTGCTGCTCTGCATCACGGCCGGTTCGTTCGCGTTCTTCAACAGCCAGTCCGGCGCGACGAACCAAGTGGCGAAGCACCCGTGGTCGGACGCGCTGCCCGCGCCGCAGGACGCGCCGACCACCGTCCCTTCTCCCAACATGATGGCCCCGCAGGACCACGCCCGGCCCGATCCGGACGCGGTGGTTCATAGCGACGTGTCGCCGGTGCCGCCGCTGCCGCGGCCCGTTCCGCCGGCGGCGGTGGCCGTTGCCCCAGAACCGCGGTCCGCGCCGCTCGAACTTCACGGCTCGCCGGTACTGCCGAAGCTCCCACCGTTCGACCTCGTGCGGGTGCGGGTGCCGTTCCTCCGCACGGTCGCCGAACTCGACCGCGAGGACATCCGCCAGGAACTCGCCGACGAACTCGGCCGCGACCCGACGTTCCGGTTCGACCTGTTCGTGCGCGACACGGCCCGCGGGGCGGAGGTGTTCCAGAACGCCGCGAAGGCCGCCGGCCTCACGGTGTTCGCCGACGCGTCCACGCTCGACAAGCTGAAGAAGAAGCAGGCCCACGCGGTGGTGATCTACACCGAGGCCCTGACGGCCGCGGAACTGATCGACCTGTTCGCAAAGTTGTGTGCCGAGGACGCGAAGTTCTCGCCGCGTGTCTGCGACTCGATGCACGCGACGCCGGTTCACCGCCCCGACGAACTCGAACTGAAGGCAATTCTCGGCCTCGATGTCGGCTTGTTCAAGCGGCCTGTCGGCAGTGGCGGGAGCGGCATTAACGGAGCGGGGCAGGGGGGTGAGAAGGGCGAGAAGTCGGTGAGCGCCGGGACGATCGACAGTGTAGCGAAGTCGCTGACGACCCCGCCCGCGAAGCCGGGCGACAAGCCCGCGGTGCTGCTGACGTGGCAGACCACAAGCCCGACCATCGCCCGCACGAACCCGTCGATGTCGGCCGAACTGAAGCAGTTCCTCGCAAAGCGCGGCACCCGCCCGC
>JAYUBA010001418.1:0-9923 GCA_043741075.1 Frigoriglobus sp. | reverse complement strand
TTGTTCAGTTCTGACGGGTCGATGTCGATGTGGACGATCTTGCCGTGCTTGGCGAACTCGGTCAGCTTGCCGGTCACGCGGTCGTCGAACCGCACGCCCAGCGCGAGCAGCAGGTCGGCGTCGTTGACCGCGTAGTTCGAGTACACGGTGCCGTGCATCCCGAGCATCTGGAGGCACAGGTAGTGGTCGGAGGGGAAGTTGCCGAGGCCGTGAACGGTCAGACCGACCGGCGCGCCGATCAGTTCGGCGAACTCCTTCAGTTCGGCCGCGGCGTCGCTGTGGGTGACCCCGCCGCCGGCGTAGATGAACGGCTTCTTGCTCGCGCGGATGGCCGCGATCACGCCTTCCAGTTCGCGGCGCGTGGCCGTCCGCATCGGCCGGTAGCCGGGCAGGTCCATCGGCGGGTCCCAGTCCGGGACGATGGCCTTGATCTGCACGTCCTTGCAGATGTCGATGAGGACCGGGCCGGGCCGCCCGCTGGTGGCGATGTGGAACGCCTCCTTCACGACGCGGGTGATGTCTTCGGTGCGGGTGAGCAGGTAGTGGTGCTTGGTGATGCCGCGGCAGATTTCGACCATCGGCGTTTCTTGGAACGCGTCGTTGCCGAGGACGGCGGTGGGCACCTGCCCGGTGATGAAGATGGCCGGGATGGAGTCCATCTTGGCGTCGGCGATGCAGGTGACGAAGTTCGTCGCTCCGGGGCCGCTGGTGGAGACGCAGACGCTGGCCTTGCCGGTGGTGCGGCTGTACCCGTGGGCCATGAACCCGCCGCCCTGCTCGTGC
Organism: Frigoriglobus sp.; assembly: GCA_043741075.1. Taxonomy (GTDB): domain Bacteria; phylum Planctomycetota; class Planctomycetia; order Gemmatales; family Gemmataceae; genus Gemmata. The sequence continues at coordinate 9,140 of JAYUBA010001418.1, read as the reverse complement.
CGCGGGAGGATGGTGCGGAGCTTGCCGCTGACGCGGGTGAGCGCCTGGTGGATGGGCATGCTCGCGCCGCCGGGGTAGGCGAAGACGGTATCGACGCCGTGGCGGATGAGGCTGTGGACGAGGATGTCGGCCCCGCTCATGGGTGCGGGGGTCGGTGTCGTTGCGGTGTTCGGTTCGGCCATCGCTGGTCGCCTGGTTGAAGGGAGCGTGAAAGTTCTCTCGACATCGAGATATCAGTATACCGCCCGGCACCGCGGACGGGAACCGCGAAGATGCGAAGGGGTGTCCCTGTGGATTTGGGCAACGAATAGGGAACCGCTTGGAAATGCGTGGTTCGCCCGACGACACCCGGTTCGGGTTCCCCTGAGGATCAACGGGCTTTCCCACGGCGATCAGCGTAAACGCCGAATTCCCAACCGGTTGCACGTGCCAAAATCTAAAGGTACACCCGATGCGAAGATGACGTTCAGTGCCGGCTCACTTCCGCAGGTCGGTGAACCGGATGTTGCGGAAGGTGACTTCGACGTTGGCCGTCTTCTCGTTCGTCAGCGTGTGGACCTGCCAGGCGATGATCCCTTCGTCGGGGATCGCGAACTCGCCGTCGATCGAGGTCACGCCGTTGATCGCGATCGCGACGCGCTTCCCGACGCAGAGGATGGTGTAGTCGTTGAACCCGGCCGAGCGGACCACTTTCTTCTCGATCTCCGGCGGGGCCTTCTTGATGAACCCGCCGCTCGCCTGTTCGTACAGCGCGCCCCAGTACCCCCCGCCGATGTCGCACTGCGGGCCGGCGACCTGGAAGGTGGTCGGGTCCGTCAGGCGGCTGCGGATCTGAACGCCGGAGTTGCCGTGCCCGCCGGTCAGCCTGACCTGGAACGCGAGTTCGAAGTCGGTGTACGCGCGCGGGCTGCACAGGAACGTGCCGGCCTGTCCCGGTCGGATCGTCCCGACGATGGCCCCGTCCTTGACCTTCCAGTGTTCCGGCAGCCCGGCCCAACCGTCGAAATCCTTGCCGTTGAAGAACGGTCTCGACGGTACGCGCGGTATCGGTGCCACGGGCAACGACTCCGGTTGAACCGGAACGAGCTGTTGGTCCTCGACGACCGCCTTCGGCTTGGGCTTGAACACTTGCACGGCCAGCACGACGAGGGCGACGAGCGCAAGCCCGCCCGCGGTCGCCCGGAGCCACACCCGCGCCCGTTCCCTTGCGGAGTTCCTCTCGGCCGTTCGGGGCGGAGTCGCCGCGTCCGATTCCGGTTGGGTCGTCTCGACTTCGGCCCACGGGTCCGACGGTTCCGGCTCGCCGGGGAGGGCCACCAGCGGAACCACGTTTTGGGGAAGGGTCAGCCCGCGCTCGACCGCGGCGAGTTCCTCGGCGACGGCCTCGGCCGATTGGGGGCGGTCCGCCGGGTTCTTCGCCAGCAGCCGTTGAATCAGGGCGCTCACTTCGGGTTGGATGTCGGGGACCAGCGCGAGAACTGGTGGGGGGTCGTGGGAGACCACGGCGGCCATCACGTCGAACGCGCTCTCCCCGGTGAAGGGCAGTTTCCCCGTCGTCATCTGGTACAACACCACGCCCAAGCTGAAGACATCGCTGCGGTGATCGGCGGGCTGGCTCCGCGCCTGCTCCGGGGCCATATACCACGGCGTGCCCATGATCGCCCCGACCTCGGTGATCGGATCGCTGTTCCCGGTGGCGGGCGCGGTGCTGCGGGCGAGGCCGAAGTCGAGAATTTTCACGCGCCGCTTCGGGCCTTCGAGCCACACGTTCCCCGGTTTGATGTCGCGGTGGATCAGCCCGGCGCTGTGCGCGGCCTCCAGTCCCTCGGCCATCTCGCGGCCGATCCGCACCAGTTCGGCGAGCGGCGGGCGCGGGTTCTGTTTGAGCGCCGCGGAGAGCGTCTGCCCCTTCAAGAGGGGCATGGCGATGTACGCGACCCCGTTGGCCTCCTCGACCTCGTAAATCTGGATGATGTTGTCGTGATCGACCTTCGCCTGGGCCTGGGCCTCGCGGCGGAATCGGGCCTTGGCGTTCGGGTCGCCGGCCAGTTCGGGCAGAAGCACCTTGACGGCCACCTGGCGGTTGAGCCGCGGATCCTCGGCGCGGTACACGGCCCCCATGCCGCCGCGCCCGAGTACGCCGAGGACCCGGTACGGCCCCAGCCGCCCGACCTCGCCGGCCGCTTGCGGCGGGGAAAGGAACCGGTCGGCGGCGGTGAGGGGTTCGTCCGGGGGCGGGCGCACGACCGTCGGCCGGGTCGCGGTGCGGGTGCGGTCCGGGGTCGCGGCCGGGCGCGAGGGCGGCTTCGAGGAGCGGGGGTCCATGCGGGCGGCTCCGTTGGTGCAATCGGGGTCGCGCTACGGCTTCTTCTTCGGCGCGAATATCTTCTCGTCCCAGATGATTCGTATGTCGGGGCGGGCCGCGCGCAGCGCCTTCACCCCGTCCTCGGTCACCTTCATCTGCTTCAGCTCGAGTCCCTTCAGGGATTTCACCCCGGCGAGGGGCTTTGCCCATAAACGTCAGAATGGCAGGCGATTCAAAGGCTTTTCGGCCCTGTTTCGTCCGAAATCAGGGGTTTATATCCAAAGCCCCGGCGAGGTGGGCGAGGCCCGCGTCCGTGATCCCCGCCCCGCGCAGCACCAGGGTCTTCATGTCGGTCGGGCGCTCGCTCAACTCGCGGGCCGCGTCGTCGTCGATCTGCGGGCACCCCTGGAACTCCAGCCGCGGCGTGCCTGGGCGCCCGGCCGTGCCCTTGGCGCTCAGCACGCGCAACGCGTCCGCGGCCCCCGGGCAGGTGACCAGCGTGAACGACGCCAGCGGCAACCGGGCGATCGCCTCCCACCCCTTGTCGGTCAGGTCCGCACTCACGGGCAGGTCGAGGAACGTCACCGCCTCCAGTTGCGGCGCATGCTCCGCCAGCCGCGCGAACAGCGCGTCGTCCGGGGCGCGCGACCGGAACGCCGCGTCCACCAGGCTCTTGAACTTCTTCAACTCGACCACCGACGCCGGGGTGAGGTCGGCCTGCGCGTCGAGCCGCTTGACGGTGGCCGCCAGGGGCATCGCGGCCAACTGCCGGACGTGGTCCGCGGACAGGTCCATCTGCCACTTGTTCATGTGAATACCCGTCAGCGCCTTCAGCCCCGACACGGCCGGGAGGAAGGTGCCGCCGACGTAGCCGCCGCTCAGGGTCGGGTCGTCCCCGAAGTCGATCTCCAGGACGGTGAGGCGGCCCGGCGGGAGCGCCCCGTTCGCCGCGACCTCCAGTTCCTGCGGGCCGCCGTCGAGGAGCAGGCGCAGCTTCGCCTTCTTGATGAGAACCTCGGCCGCGGCGCGGTCGCTCTCGATGACGGCGGGCGGCACCGCGGGCGGCTTCACCGGGGCGACCGGGCGCTCCTTCTCCTTCTCCTTCGCCTCCGGCTTCTTCGGCGAGACCGCGTCCACGGCCAGCCACACCAGCCCGCCGAGGAGCACCAGTCCGAGCGCGCCGCCGGCGATCCACGCCCACTTGAAGGCGCGCGGCGCGCGGTCGTCCCGCGCCGGGGCGCGGCGGCGCGGCTCCTCGTCCGCCCGCGCCGGGCGCGCGGGCCGCGGGGCGGACTTGGCGACGGGCGCGGGGGCCTCCTCCCGTTCCGTCGTCTCGATGTCGGCCCACGGGTTCGCGGCAACCGGTGCGGCCGGGGCCACCGCGGGGAGCGACACCACCGCCACCGGCGGGGCGGTGACCGCGCGCCGGATCGCTTCCAGCTCCGCGACCACGTGCGCGGCGGTCCGGGGCCGCCCGGACGGGTTCTTCGCCAGCAGCCGCAGGATCAGCGCGTCGAGAGCGGGCGGCAGGTCCGGGGCCAGCGCGGCCGGCGGCAGCGGCTCGGACGCGAGGATCGCGGCCATCACGTTGATGCCGGTTTCCCCGGTGAACGGCTTGTGGCCGGTCGCCATCTGGTACAGCACCACGCCCAGGCTGAACAGGTCCGTGCGGTGATCGACGGCACTCCCGCGGGCCTGCTCCGGGGACATGTACGCGGGCGTGCCCACCACCTTGCCGGCGAGGGTGAGTTGGGCGTCCGTCGCCTCCGGGGCGCGGGCGAGGCCGAAGTCGAGAACCTTCACCCACCGCTTCGGGGCCTCGAGCCAGATGTTGCCCGGCTTGATGTCGCGGTGGACCAGCCCGGCGTCGTGCGCCGCGGCCAGCCCCTCGGCGATCTCGGCCCCGATCCGCAGCACCTCGGCGACCGCCGGGCGCCGGTTCGCGCGCAGCGCCGCGGCGAGCGTCTGCCCCGTGAGCAGGGGCATGGCGATGTACGACACGCCGCCGCCTTCGCCCACGCGGTAGATGGTGACGACGTGGTCGTGGGTGAACTTGGCCTGGGCGCGGGCCTCGCGGGCGAACCGGGCCTTGGCCTGCGGGTCGGCGGCGGCGGTGGCCGGGAGGAGCACCTTGAGCGCGACCTCGCGCGACAGTTCGGCCTCTTCGGCCCGGTACACCACCGCCATGCCGCCGCGGCCCAACTCGCCGAGGACGCGGTACGGGCCGATCGCGTCGCCCGGTTGCGGCTCGCGGGGCGGCCCCGGGATCGCGTCGGCCGACGGGCCGCCGGCCGCGGTGTTCGGCCCCGACGTGGTCTCGCCGATTTCGGGAACGGCTTCGGCCAGTGGCGGCGGCGAGGGGTTCGACGGGGCGGGCGGGCGCGGCTCCATGCGGAAACTCCAACAGCATCGAACGGGAGATGTACCCGTTGTACCCGTTGTGCCGGGGGCGATCAAGCAACCGTCTTACCGGCGCGGCCGCGCGGGCGGTGGCCGACGGTTCACTCCGCCGATCGGGCCGATGGCCGCGAGCGCCGTCCGCGCCCCAACGGGTCCGCACGAGCGCCCGGTTCACCCCGGCGCGCGCCGCGAAGGGGTAGCGCCGTTGTCGCCGGTTTACACCGCCCGTGCCCGTGCGCGAAATCTCCGGGTCCGGCGCTCGCAAGAATTCATGCCACGCGCACAACCCGGAAAATCCGTTCGTTCCGCGCGACCACTCGAGTTGACTCGATCCGCAAAGTCGTCCTAAAGACTCGTATCTGAAACGCTCACCGCGTCCCGATCGGCCCTCCCCGATCACCCGGTAAGCGGGTGCCCCGCAGGCACCAGCCGGGCTTGGTCACGCCGGTCCCCTCAGGCCCGCGCCGCCCGATCCCTCCGGCCACCACCGCGACCGCCGCACCGCCCGACTCGCAATCGGAGCGCCGGACGTGTTCGCACCCCGACGGCCTCGACGCCGCCGCCGGGACTGCCGTTGCCGCCGTCCCGGCGGCTCCCTCTGGAACTCCCTCTGGAACTCACTCGGAACCGGTCGAACCGGCGCGGGGCGCTCTGCCCCGGCGCGCCCGCACGGACCGACGGACCGGCCCGCCCGCGTCACGGATCGCTCGGAACGGAACCCACCACGACTCGCACCCGGACGCCAGGTAGTACCCATGTTGAACTGGTTGACTCGCACCGCCCGCGGCACCACCGCGACGAAGACCCGCCGGCCCGCCCTGCGACTGGAAGCGCTCGAGGTCCGGGACGTGCCCGCGGTCCTGATCCAGATCGACTACTCGCTCGACACCGGGTTCTTCGCGAACAACCCGGGCGCCCGCGCGGTGATCGAGCGGGTCGCCAGCGAACTCGGCAACAGCCTCAGCGCCAACCTGTCGGCCATCGCCCCGTCCGGCGGGAACACCTGGACCGCGACGTTCTTCAACCCGATCACCGGGGCGCAGACGGGCGCGTCCAACCTGACCGTCGGGGCGAACGCGCTCCGGGTGTACGTGGGGGCGCGATCGATGCCCGGCTCGGAGGCCGGGTTCGGCGGGTTCGGCGGGTTCAGCATCTCCGGCACGTCGGCGTGGATCAACACCGTCCAGACGCGCGGGCACTCCGGGTTCGCCCCGTGGGGCGGGAGCATCGCGTTCGACAGCACCCAGAACTGGTTCTACGGCCAATCGACCGACGGGCTGACTTCCAACAAGCTCGACTTCTACTCGGTGGCGACGCACGAACTGGGCCACGTCCTCGGCATCGGCACCTCGAACCAGTGGAACAGCCTGTCGTCGGGCGGCACCTTCCACGGGTCCAACGCGATGTCCGTGTACGGCGGCGCGGTGCCGCTGGGGCCGGACGGCGCGCACTGGGCCCACGGCCTCACCGTCGGCGGGCAGGCGGTCAGCCTGGACCCGTCGCTCACCTACGGGCAGCGGGTGAACTGGTCGTCGCTGGACGCCGCCGCGCTGCGCGATCTGGGCTGGGCCGGGCCGGGTGCCGGGCCGGCCGCTCCCAGCACCGTTGGCAACCCGCAGACGGTGGCCCTCGCGGGCGGCACGGACGGCGCGGTGAGCGTGTACTCGGCCGCGGGCGGGAGCCTGGTCCCCACCGGCGCCCGGTTCACCCCGTTCCCCGGCTTCCGCGGCGAGGTGCGGGTGGCGACCGGCGACTTCGACGGCGACGGGGTGACCGACTACGCGTTCAGCACCGGCCCCGGCGGCCCGGCGATGGTCGCGATCGTGAACGGCCGCGACGGCAGCTACCTGGTCGCCCCGACCGCCCTGTTCGGCGCGTTCTCCGGCGGGCTGTCCATCGCCGCCGCCGACATCGACAACGACGGCCGGGCCGAACTGGTGATCGGGCAGGGGGCCGGTGCCCCGCCGCTCGTGCAGACGTACCAGATCGGCGGCGGCGGGATGCAGCTCCAGTCCAGCTTCATCGCGTTCAACGCGCCGTGGTACACGGGCGGGGTGCGGGTGGCCGCCGGCGACCTGAACCGGGACGGGTACGCCGACGTGGTGGTGACGAGCGCCTCGTGGGTCGGGGCCGCGATCGGGTACAGCGGGGCCGGGCTGCGGAACGGGACGCCGACCCAACTGTTCGCCGCCTTCATCCCGGCCCCGTCGGTCCCGGCCGGACTGAACGCGGCCGTCGGCGACGTGGACGGCGACGGGTACGCCGACCTGGCCCTGACGTTCGACCGCGGCGGCCCGCCGATCGTGGCCATCTGGTCGGGGGCAGTGCTGACCCAGAACCCGACCACCGAGGCGACCAACCTGCCGATCATGGGCGCGTTCTACGCCTTCGCGCCGAACGACACCAACGGGGTGCGGCTCGCCCTGCGGGACGTGGACGGCGACGGCCGCGCCGACGTGGTGGCCTCCAGCGGCAACAGCCGGAACTCGCAGGTCCGCGTATTCAACTTCGCACCGGGCGGGGCCGGCACCGGGTACACGGCCCCGCTCGGCCTCAACACGGTCAGCGGCATCTACGTCGGCTGATTCGGAGTGCGAACACAAGCGACGCGGGTGGCACGAGTGGCCGCCCGCGTTCGCGCGTTTCACACGGTCGCATGGGGGAACGTGACCGCCCGCCTGCTTTGGTGTTGACCGCCCCCTAATGAGGGAAAGGTCAAACCGCAGCGGCGAACAGCCCCCCGAGAGGATTTTCGTGAGCTTACCACAAGCGGGGTGAAATGCGGGAGGCGAGTGACCGTCCGGTGACCAGCGTGCGCGGAGGACGTTCAGCGACGGGAGCGTTCGGAAACCGGTTAGCGCCGCCGAATCGGGCCGAGTGGGGCGGCGAACCTGCAAATAAAAGAAGCGAGCCGTCAGGGACCGCCCCTAACGGCTCGCTCCGCCCAAGCCTCCGACGATATCACGCTGACACCGTCGGGGGTTGCCATGCCGAAAGAAGATAATGCACGCGCCGTGCCAAAGACGGGGAATGGCTCCTCCGCCTTGGAAGAAACCTGCTGCTGACCTTCCGTTCGACGGGTGACCGCCCTAGACTTCCAAAAGATTAACTTTGGCGAGAGGTGGCTGACGATCTTCTTTGAAGACGCAGAAAACACACCGGGTGAGCCATGGGCAAGGTTGTCGAGTCGATCACTTCCCCTCACCATCAGTGGTCGGAACTCGGTTCAGAGGCGACGATCTCCGCGCCGTCCTTCAGACTGTTTGTGGGTGACGTCCGTTCAAATCTAGCCTCGTTTCCCGCCTCTTCTGTCGATACGTGTCTCACGTCACCGCCGTATTGGGGAGTGCGGGATTACGACCACCCAGCTCAGATGGGACTTGAAGCGGAACTCGAAGGCTACGTGACCGAACTCGTCCAAGTCTTCGGCCAAGTCCGCCGCGTACTTAAGGATACTGGCACGGTGTGGCTCAACGTCGGCGACAGCTACTTCCACGGAGCGGGAACGGTTAACGGCAAGCCGCCGGCAACGGGTTGGAAGAGAAACAAGCAACTGTGCTTGGTCCCATTTCGGCTCGCCCTGGCCCTCCAAGAGGACGGTTGGTGGGTGCGGAATGCCGTTGTTTGGCACAAGCCGAACGCGATGCCTGCAAGTGTTCGGGATCGGCTGACTAACACTTGGGAACCGGTGTTCCTTCTGACCAAATCGGAACGGTACGACTTCAATCTGGACGCGATCCGCGTTCCACACATCACCGACGATGCGAACGAGCGTCGGCGTGCCGAACGTGGCGTAGAAAGCGGCAAAGCGAAGGGCAACGCGGACCTGCGACGCTGGCTGACTTCGCCCCGGCACCGGGCGAGCATCGACGGATTGAAAGAAGTCCGTCGCCGACCGAACGCACCGGATTGTGTCGAACTGGCAGCCTATCTACGTCGAGCGATGGAACGAAAGGGAGTTGATGTCTACTGGGTGGCAAAGCAACTCAAACTCCCCTACGAGCGCACCCGCCACTACTTTCGCACGGACCGGATGGGGTCGCGCCTTCCACCGGAGAAGGTTTGGGAGCAACTCAAAACCCTCCTCAACCTCGGGACAGAGTTCGATGATGCGATGGTGGTGGAGGTCGGGGATAACGTTTTTCGGAACCATCCAGAGGGCCGCAACCCCGGTGATCTGCTCTCCGTCAGCCTCTCTGGTACTTCCCAACAGCATTTCGCGACGATGCCGATGGGGTTGGCCAAGTGGGCGTTGAAGGCAACGCTTCCGCCCGGCGGTGTGTGTCTTGATCCATTCATGGGAACGGGTACGACTGGTCTCGCCACCCTACAAGCCGGGGGCCGTTTCTTGGGCATCGACGTGCGTGCAGACTTCGTTTCGCATTTCGTGAAGTGGACGACCGGGAACGTCAAGCGCCCCAAGCGAACGAAGTCG
>JAYUBA010001417.1:0-3059 GCA_043741075.1 Frigoriglobus sp. | reverse complement strand
GTTGTGAAGAGCGCCCAAATCATCGAGGACAATGTGGACCGGATCGTAACCGTTGACGGTGCCAAAGATCGTGTGGCGCGGGGCGGCTTTTTTCTATACCCACCCTCAATCTTGCGGTCCGGTTGCCGCTTCACCCAATCACCAGTGAACCGCTTCAATAGCTACGGGTTCCGCCCGGCTAGAACATTTGCACCGTAACGGTTCGACGGCGTTACGGCTTGTTCCTCGTCCGACGCGCGATGCAGATCGCCCACCAGAAATTCCCCCTTCAATACCCCTCCGTAGAACCCTGCGGGCAAGAAGCCGCAGACACCGCACCCGCTCAGTTCACCGGCCGCCCCGTCAACCGGTCCCACCCGGCCGACACCACACCCTCCGTCGCCAACAGCACCGCAACCATCCCCTCGACGAACCCGTCGTCCGCTTCGGCCGCGTGGACCTCGCCGGTCACCACCCGCTCCCCGGCCCGCGTGCCGGGTTCGCCGTGGAGGCCCAGCACGGTCAGCCCGGCGTGGCCCCGAACGGCCTCCAGCACCTTCGCCCGCACGCCCGGCTCGTGCCCGACCCCGCACACCACCCGGAGGTGGTAGCCGGTCTCGGCCGGCGCCCGGGCCTTCGCCCAGGCGGTCAGCCGCACCGACGCGGGCCGCAGCGACAGGTGCAGGCCCAGGACCGCCGCCGCCCCGATCGCGGCCGGGAGCAGGAACCCGGACCCGGCCAGCACGCCGACGGCGGCGGTACACCAGAGGGTCGCGGCGGTAGTGAGTCCCCGGACCGAGAACCCGTCGCGGACGATGACCCCGCCGGCCAGGAACCCGATCCCGCTGACCACCTGCCCGGCGACGCGGGTCGGGCTGCCCTCGTGATCGACCAATTGCGCCAGGGACACGAACAGGGACGCGCCGCCGGCGACCAGGGCATTGGTCCGCAGTCCGGCCTCGTGGTGGCGCAGCTCCCGCTCCGCTCCGATCACCGCGCCGAGGACGAATGCGGTGCCGATGCCGGTGGCAAATGTGAGCGCGTCCACGGGCGATCCTCTGTCGGTGGTGTTCGAGGCGAGTCGGGATGGGAACCCGATACACCGGCGTGCGGGTTGCGGCAATGGCAGCCCGAACCCGGCGGTGCGGAGTGGCGTCGGTCGATTCGGCACGCGCCGTGCATCACTCCCCACCGGCATGGCAACCACCGGTGGCGTCGCGAGACGCTGCCGGCGGCTTGGGCGGACGAGCCGCCGGGGGCGTTCCCCGGCGGCTCGTTCTTTTCCGGGCGAGTTCCGTCGGTTGGTCCTCCCGATTCGAGCGCCTGGACTCACCCGACTCGCACTTAACGCGAGACGCGCCCGGCCGGTGCCTGAGCGCCGGCCGATCACCGCGAGCGCCCGCCGCCCAACCGCCGCTCTACTCGCGGTCGGGTGCCGGGCGCGCGGTCGTGAGCGCGGCGTTTCCAGGCGCGGCGTATGATGCGGGACAGCGACCCGATCCGCTTCCGCCGGACACCTCACCACACGCGAGGAACCCAATGGATGTCGTCACCGCCACCGCCAACTACGAAGCCTGGCTCGCCCGCTTCTGCCCGCTCTTCGCCCCCGATCTGGCGCACAAGCACACCCAGATGGCGGACCCGGCCGACCCGTTCCCGTTCTTTCGCGGCACCTACTACCGCTGGGTGGCCCTCTGGCCCGCCGCCTGCCCGACCCTGAGCGCCGCGCCGCACGCCCTCTCCATCGGCGACTTGCATGTGGAAAACTTCGGCACCTGGCGCGACGCCGACGGCCGCCTGTGCTGGGGGATCAACGACTTCGACGAGGCCGATCATCTGCCGTACACCAACGACCTCGTGCGACTCGCCGCCAGCGCCCGGTTCGCGAGCAAGGCCGGCGTGCTGAACGTGAAGACCGGCGACGCGTGCCGGGCCATCCTGGACGGCTACCGCGACGCGCTCGCCGCCGGGGGCACGCCGTTCGTCCTGGAGGAGCGGCACCCCGACCTGCGCGGGGTCGCGACCGCCGCCGCCCGCGACCCCGTTCACTTCTGGGCGAAGCTGACCAAGCTGCTCGACGACCCGGCCGTGGAGCCGCCGCCGGACGCCCGCGCCGCGCTCGTCCGCGACCTGCCCTCGGCCGGACTCAACCCGGCGTTCCGGTTCCGCGCGAGGGCCGGGATGGGGAGCCTGGGCCGGCCCCGGTTCGTCGCGCTCGCGGAGTGGAGCGGCGGGCGCGTGTGCCGCGAGGCGAAGGCCCTGGCCCCGCCGGCGACCGCGTGGGCGGCCGGGTCTACGGCCGCCGGCGGGTCGCAGATGAATGAGGCCGTTGGCGGGGCGGTCCGCGCCCCGGACCCGTTTTATCGCGTCGAGGGCGCGTGGGTGGTCCGGCGGCTCGCGCCCCACTGCTCGCGGATCGGCCTGGACAGCCTGGGCAAGGCCGACGCCGGGCGGGTGCTGTGTGCGATGGGCGCGGAGACGGCCAACGTTCACCTGGGTACTCCGGGTGCGGGGAGTGAGGTGTTGAAGGACCTGGCGGGGCGGAAGATCGGGTGGCTGGAGGCAGCGGCGCGGGCGCTGACCGACGCGGTCGAGGGGGACTGGACGGCGTGGCGGGCGGCCCGGCACGCGAAGGGGTGACGCGACGCGAGGTCTGTTCCCGGTGTGCCCTTGACCGGCCGAGGTCGGGGCCGGTGGAACGGCCGGACGCGGTCGAGAAGAGGAATCGGGCGGCTCGTGAAGGGCGGTGATTGGGGCCGGTGCGACACGTCGCACTCAACCCAGCGGGATCACGACTTTCGCGCCGGACGCGTGGGCCAGCGTCAGCGTGCCCCCGCCCACCGCCGCGCCGGCCAGGGCGTACCGCATGAACCGGCCGTCCCGTTCGGCCGCCACCAGGCCGCAGTCCTTCAAAATGCTCAGGTGGTGCGAGGCGTTCATCATCTCCACCCCGCACGCCACGGCCAGTTGGGTCACCGTCTTCTCGCCGGCGGCGAGGGCGCGCAGGATGGCGAGTCGGGTCGGCTCGCCGAAGGCGGCGAGCCACGCGGCCTCGACCTTCCGCTGTTTGGTGGGCATGG
>JAYUBA010001416.1:0-9934 GCA_043741075.1 Frigoriglobus sp. | reverse complement strand
GGCGGGCTGACGCCGCGCCGCTCGCCTACTCGCGTCCGAACGGGTCCGGGTTGTCGTCGAACTTCTCCAGGTCGCGGTCGGTCAGGCCGAAGTGGTGGGCGATCTCGTGAACTACCGTCTTGCGGATCTCGATGTGCAACTCGTCCGGGTCCGGGAAGTCCTCTTGCAGCGGGTCGCGAAAGATGATGATGCGGTTCGGGTTCTCCAGCATGTCCTCGGCCTGCACGCCCTCCAGCGGCATGAAGTAGCCGTACAGCGAGTCGCCCGCGTCGATCTCCTCGTCGGTGAACCCGGCGTGCCGGAGGAACGCGGCCGACGGCTCCTCGTCCACGTCGATGACGACGTTCTCCAAGTGCCGCTTGATCTCGTCCGGCAGCGAGTCGATGGCCCGCCGGACGACCGCCGCGAACGTCTTCATGCTCATGCCCATGCCGCCATGCTGACGGCACGGACGCGGCGCGTCAAGCGGCAGGTGGCGCGTTCGGTGCCGGCGGCGGCGCTTCTTCCTTCGGAATGGGTAACAGGAACGACAGCACCAGCGCCACCGCGTACACGGTGCCGCCGATGATCGCCGCCGCCGTCGCCACCCGCTGCGGGTTCTCCCCGCTGAACAGCGGCGACAGCAGTTCCGTGTTCAGCGTGGCCGCCATCGTGCCCAGCATGCGGCCCCCGACGTTCGTCGCGAACGCGCTGCCGGTGCCGCGCAGGTGGACCGGGAACACCCGCGGCAGGTACTCGCTCACGTAGCTGAACTGCGCCACCGTCACCAGCCCGCAGAAGAAGATCGCCGTCGCGAAGATCGAATAGTCGCCGCCGTACAGCCCCAGGTACGCGACCGGGAACAGCACCACGCCCGGCAGAAGGAAGATGCGGATCAGTACGCGGCTGGCGACGTACACGAGCAGGATCGCGAACAGGATGCGCCCGGTCAGCCCGCCGAGTTCCTGCCACCGCTGGATGTCCGCGCGCTTCGCGTCGATGGCGTGCCGCACCGAGTCCTTCGCCTCGGTCAGTTCCTTCTCGGCCCCCTTCCGCTCGTCGGTGCCCTCCTTCGTGCCCTTCACCTTCGCCGCCGCCGCCTTCACCTTCTCCGGGGCGTCCCGCTTCACCTGCTCGATCGCGGGCAGGCCCGGCGTCATCTGGAGCGGCGTCAGTTGCAGCGCGCCGAACGCCGCCGCGTACCCGCACGCGGACAGCAGCGTCGTGACGATGGTGGTCTTCCGCAGTGCCGGCGAGAACAGTTCGCCGAACCGCGGTCGCTTGAGCGTGCCGGCCAGTTTCCGCTCCTTCCACACGCGGCTCTCCGGCACGAACGGCATTAGCAACAAGATGAGCGCGCCGGGAACCAGCCCCGTTAAGAGCGTGTACCGCCACGCGGCCACCGGCACCGGCAGCCACGACACGCCTTCGGGGTGTTCGCGCACGAACCCGCCGATCTCCCGGTACACTTCGGTGACGAGGATGCCGCCGAGCGACGCGCACGCGAGCGTCCACCCGATCGCGATTTCCCGCTGCCGCTTGTCCTGAAACAGTTCCGCCAGCCACGTCACCGCCGCGACCAGTTCCACGCACACCCCGATGAACGTGGTGCAGCGGAACAGCACCAACTGCCACAGTTCGGTGCTGTACGCGGCGGCGAGCGGGGAGAGCGAGTACACGAGGATGCTGCCGATCATCACCGTCTTGCGGCCGAGGCGGTCCACGAGGACGCCGCCGAGCAGCCCGAACACGCCGCCGGCGAGGGCCGCGATCCACAGCATCCGGCCGGACCACAGGCGCACCGCGTCGTCGGTCGGCGGCACCTTCAGCAGTTCGGATAGGGCCTGCGCCCCGATCACCGGGAACATGAGCAGTTCGTAGGTGTCGAACAGGAAGCCGATGGCGGCGACGGCGAGGACGAGCCAGCGGGTGAGCGGCGGAAGACCGGCGGTGCCGGGAGCGGGGGACGACACGGGGCAGGTCTCCGGCGAGCGAGTGGGTGGAAGGCGGAAGGCGGGTGGGGTGAGCGTAGGCGGGAAGCGCGGCAGCGGCAACGAGGAAGCCCCTTGCGTTCCGACACGCGGGGCGTAACCATGTCACCGTCCCGGTTGCAACTACCACCGGGGTGCCACACCCCTTACACCGCGGAGCCGGTCCATGCGCCTCTCCTACCTCTTCCCCGCCGCGCCGCTCCTGGCGCTCGCCGCACTGCTCGCCGCGCCGCCGGTCGTTCGTGCCGACGACACCGAAGACTTCCTCAAGCCGGAGAACTGGGAGGGCAACGCCGACATCTGGACCCTCGACGCGAAGGCCAAGACGGTCGTCGGCGAAACCAAGAAGGATCCCGGCTACAACACCTTCTTCTGCTCGAAGAAGAAGTACAGCGACTTCGAGCTGTCGTGCAAAGTCCAACTCCGCGACGGCGCCGGCAACAGCGGCGTGCAGATCCGCAGCGAGGTGTTCGACGCCAAACTGTTCAAGGTGAAGGGGCCGCAGGTGGACGTGGGCAAGGGCTACTGGGGCAGCCTGTACGGCGAGGGCGTCGGCGGCATGATGAAGGCGTCCAGCCCGGACGCGATCAAGAAGGCGGTCAAGGAGACCGAGTTCAACGACTACTACATTCTCGCGAAGGGCACGAAGATCACGATCAAGATCAACGGCGAGACGATGGTGGACGAGGACTTCCCGACGCTGCCGGGCAAGGACGCGAAGCCGGCCCCGAAGGACGGGATCATCGCGCTCCAGGCGCACGCCGGGTACCCGAAGATGCGCGTCGAGTTCAAGGACATCGAGTTCAAGGACTTGAGCAAGAAGTGACCGGCGGGAGTGCGGAGCGCACCGCGGAAATAGGAAGTGGAGCCGCCCCCGGCGGGCGAGGGGCGGACGGGCGGACGTGAGGTGCGGCGGCGGTCAGTCGCGGTGGCCGTCGGCGGTCTTGGTCGCGACCGCCGGGAGCGTCGGAACCTTCACGCCGTGGATCGCCTCGTACACCTCCTGGCGGTGAACGGGCACGTCCTTGGGCGCCTCGATGCCGAGCCGCACCTTATCGCCGCGGACCTCAATTACCGTAATCACGATGTCGTTGTTGATGACGATCGACTCGTTTTTTTTCCTGGACAGCACGAGCATTGGTGTCTATCTTTCCGTGAGTGATAATCCGGGGTCGGCGGTGGTAACGCCGCCCCCGTGCTCTGCTCTTGCGGGAACGGATCCACCCGCCCCGTGAAGGCGACCTGCGACCGACGACCGCTTATCGCGGGCCTAATCCCCTTTCGGGTGGCCGCGGACGCTCTGCGCCCCCTCATCTTTCATCCACTGTAAAAGCGGGTAAGTTGCGTCGTCAAGGGACATTCTGCCCGGAAGTGCGGATTTTCCGAACTTTCCGGTTGACGCTGCCGCTCAGATGTGAGTTGTGAGAAGTTCGCCTAAAGAATGGCTACCTACGGCCCGCCGACGGGGCGCACGGGCTGCGAGCGGTAGTGCGCGGCGACGAACCGCACGGTCGGGTGTGCGTCGGCGTCGGCCACGCGGCCGACCCACGCCGGGTACGGCTGCCGGCGCGCGGTCGCGACTTCCACCGCCACCCGCGCCGCGCCGGCCCGCACGGCCGGTTCCGGGTCGCGACTGAGGCGCTCCAGCCACGGCTCCGGGTCGGCCACGTCGTCGTCGTACCGCAGGTCGAGGAGTAACTTCAACCGCTCGGTCGGGTCGGGGTGCGTGAGCCGCCGGCCCAGCGCGATCTCCGCGTCCGAGCGGTCGCGGCCGATCAGCACGTCGTGGCACACCTTCCGCACTCCGGCGTCGGCGTCGTGCAGCCAGCGGAACAACTCTTCGTCGGCGACGACGACCTCGCCGTCGGCGGGCGCGGCGACCGCGAACAGCGCGGCCCCGCGCAACTCCGGTTCCGGGGACGCCAACAGCGGCACGAGTTCGCCGCGCAACTTGAGGTCCGGGTTCAGCGCCAGGCGCACGGCCGCGAGCCGCGCCCCGGTGTCGGCCATCTTCAGCCCCTCCGCCACGACGGTGCGGCACCGCGTCGAATGCACGCTGCCGGTGCGCTGGAGCACGACGGGAACGAGTCGCAGCACGGCGCGCTTGCCGGCTTCGGTGGCGGAAGGGAAGGCGTCGAGAACGACACCGGAAACGGTGACGGCCCGCGGGTCGCCGTCGGGCAGCGCGGTGAGGTACTTCTCGAACGCGGCGAACGCGGCGGCGCGGGCCGGCTCGTCGTCGGTCGAAAGTCCTTGGGCGAGTTTCCGCACGCCCGGTTCGCCGGAGCCGACGAGCGCGTCGGCCCACCGTGCGCGCTCCTCGTCGGTGGTCGCCGCGGACAGTTTGGCCGCCGCGAACCGCGCCCGCAGTTCGGTGGCGTTCAGCGCGGCCCAGGTGCCCGCGCCCGCGACGACGGCGACCAGCACCCCGGCCCCGCGCAACATCCACTTCCGCTTGCGTGTCACTCTGGCTCCTCCCGACCGCGTGCGGGCAGGTTCGGCGACCTGCGCCCGCGGCGGGAGACTACCCCGGCCGGCGGTGGCGGGGCAAGCTCAACCCGACTGGGTAACCGGAATTGCTCATGCCCGCGGTCCCGCCGGTTCGATTCTTACCAACGGAACGGCTCCAACGGGCGGTCAAGGACGAGGTGCCCCATGCTCGGATCGGGAACGGCGCGGAAGGTGCTGTTGGGCGGTGTCGCCGCGGCGGTCGCGCTCGCGCCCGCGGGGGCGGCCGACCCGCGCCCGCCGGCGTCGGCGATGCCCGCCCCGATGCCGGCCGCACTTCCCAACACCGCCGGGGCGGTCCGCGTCAACCTGTCGGATGTCATTCACGCCGACTACCGCGACGCGGTCATGAAGGTGGTGAAGCAGCCCACCGTTTCGACGAAGGCGACCGCGCCGGAGGTGGTCTGCACCGTCTCCATGTACGAGTGGCTGTTCGAGCACCCGGACCGCGTGGCGCTGGCGTGGCAGCGGCTGAAGGTGCCGGCGGTGCCCATCACCGACGCGGGCAACGGCCAGTTCGTGTGGACCGACGAGAACGGCAGCGAGGTGGTGTGGCGCTCGGTCGGCACGTTCGCGGACGGGCTGGTGTGGTACGCGACGGGCAAGGTGAAGCCGGCCCCGGCGGTGCCCGCGGTGCCGGTGAAGGCGGTCGCGGTACTGACCCGCCACCAGAAGGTGGCGAAGGACGGGGTGGCCGCGTTCAACACGAGCGTGCAGGTGTACATCCACAGCGACAACCGGGCGGCGGCGCTGGCGCTGCGGGTCCTCGGCCCGACGGCCCCGCGGATCGCGGAGCAGGGCGCGGAGCAGTTCCTGGAGTTCTTCAACGGCATCGCCGACTACGTGCAGAAGAACCCCACCAAGGCCGACGCGCTGCTCGCCCCCAAGAAGTAGACACGACCAGGGCCTCACGACCCTGGCTACGGACAATCGCCCTTCCAGGGCTTCAAGACCGCGCTTCTCTTAGCCCCGGAGGGGCGACTGTTGGTAGCCAGGGTCGCGAGACCCTGGTTCCAAGCCTCAACACGAGTGGAGTGGTCGATTGTAAATATTCGTCATTTCGGGTTGCACTCTGTAATACTCGCGGTATAACGGTCCTTACGCCACTCCTTTTCCCGGCGTAGGGGTCTCATCATGTCTACCGTCATCCGTCGCGGGTTCACACTGATCGAACTGCTGGTCGTCATCGCCATCATCGCGGTGCTGATCGGGCTGCTGCTGCCGGCCGTGCAGAAGGTGCGCGAGGCGGCGGCGCGGCTGAAGTGCCAGAACAACCTGAAGCAGATCGGGCTGGCGATGCACGGCCACCACGCCCGGATGGAGCGGTTCCCGGCCGGATTCACGTCCGGCGCGGCGACCGTCAACGGCGACGGCACCGGCCCCGGTTGGGGCTGGGGCGCGGTCCTGCTCCCGGACCTCGAACAGGACAACCTGGCCCGCACCATCAACTACAACCTGGACATCGCCCACCCGGCGAACGCGGCGGCGCGGGTGCGCCCGCTGGCAGTGTTCCTGTGCCCGTCGGACAGCCCGCCGGGGCCGACGTTCACGGTGGTGAACGACGGCGGCGGGGCGGTCACGACGGTCGCGTTCGCCAACTACGTCGGGGTGGGCGGAACGTTCGAGGTGACCGCGTACCCGGACACGAACAACGGCGTGCTGTTCCGCAACAGCCGGGTGCGCGTGGCCGACATCACCGACGGCACGAGCGGCACGCTGATGGTCGGCGAGCGGGGCAGCCGACGGTCGCCGCAGACGACGTGGGTGGGCGCGGTTACGGGCTGTTCCAACCCGCCGACGAACCCCGCTTACGATTACGAGGGGCCGCCGACGCTGTGCCTGACGAACACCGGCACCGCGGCCGACGGGCGCGTGCCCAACAACCCGCTCGACCACGTCGAGGACACCAACAGCAACCACACTCAGGGGGTGAACTTCCTGCTGTGCGACGGGTCGGTGCGGGTCATCACGAACAGCATCAGCCCGGTGACGTGGGAGGCGCTCGGCACCCGCAACGGCGGCGAGGTGGTGGGGGATTACTGAGCGTCCGTCGGTGCTCAAACAAGAAGAGCCACAGATGACGCAGAGGGACGCAGATCAAGACCGAAGACAGTTTTGAACACACTCTTCCGCCTTATCTGCGTCCCTCTGCGTCATCTGTGGCTCTTCTAAATTCAAACACATCTGTGGCGCGGGCGCCGAGGTGATCGAGTGAACCCGTCCTCCCGCCGGTGGCTGATCGCGGTCGCGGCGCTCGTGCTCGTCGCGATGACGGTCGGCGCGTGGGCGGTGTGGTTCCGCGGTCAGGCGCGGGTCACCCTCAAGGCCGGCGGCGCGGTTCGCGTGGTCGCCGTGTCGCCCGACGGCGCGCTCATCGCCGCGGCCGGCGAGGGCGGTGCGGTTCGCGTGTGGGGCTCCGGCGGCGCGACGAAGTTCACGCTGGAAGGGCACACGGGGAAGGTGCTCGGCCTCGCGTTCTCGCCCGACTCGAAGGCGCTCGCGTCGTGCGGCGCGGACCGCACCGTCCGCTTGTGGGACGCGGCCACCGGCGCGCCGGATGCCGTCATCACCACCTCCGAGGCGTCGGTCGAGTGCGTCGCGTTCTCGCTGGACGGCAAGGCGCTCGCGTCGGCCGGCGGCGACGGCGTGGTCCGCATCTGGGCGGTTCCCGACGGGCGACCGGTGCGCACGCTCAAGGGCCACACGCGCCGGGTCCACGCGCTCGCGTTCGTGCCGTCGGGAATGATGCTCGCGTCGGCCGGCGAGGACGGCGGCGTGCGGCTGTGGAACTGGCTGACCGCCGCCCCGCTCGGCCAACTACCGGTCGAGAAGCACCGGGTGTACTCGCTCGCGGCGTCGGCGGACGGGAAGACGCTCGCCGCGGCCGTGACCGGCAGCGGGTTGCGGTGGTGGAACGTCGCGGACAAGAGCGAGCGGTCGAAGGTGAGCGGTGCGGGCGGCGCGCGGGCGGTGGCGTTCGACCGCGCCAGGCGGTTGGTCGCGACGGCGCACGAGGACGGGAGCGTGAGGCTGTGGTCGGCGGCCGACGGCGCGGCGGTGAAGGTGCTGACCGGTCACACCGGCCCGGTGTGCGGGGTCGGGTTCGCGCCGGACGGCCGCACGCTCGTCTCCGCCGGCAGTGACGGCACCGTGAAGCTGTGGGACGTGCCCGCGAAGTAGTGGGGCACGCGGCACGCGTGCCTTTGCGAAGAGCACGCGGGCCGCGTGCCTTTGCGTGCCTTTGCGAAGAACACGCGGCCCGCGTGCCTTTGCGTGCCTTTGCGAAGAACACGCGGGCCGCGTGTACTACGACAAAGACACTACACCCGCAACGTTCCCACCACCTCGCGCACGCTGTTCGCCCCCAGTGCCGTCAGCGCCTCCGGCAGCGCGTCCACAATGCGCACGCTCGCGGTCGGGTCGTAGAAGTTCGCCGTGCCGATCTGCACCGCACTCGCACCCACTACCAGGAAGTCCATCACGTCGTCGATGGTCGCGATGCCGCCCACCGCGATCACCGGGATCGCCTTCGCCTGCGCGATGCGCCACACCGCCCGCAGCGCCAGCGGCTTGATCGCGGGGCCGCTCAGCCCGCCGGTCACGTTCCCCAGGATCGGCTTCCGCCGCCGCCAATCGACCGCCATGCCGACGAACGTGTTCACCGCGCTCACGGCGTCCGCGCCGCCGTCGGCCGCGGCCTTCGCGATGAGTGTGATGTCCGTCACGTTCGGGGTGAGCTTCGCGATCAGCGGCAGGTCGGGGCACGCGTCGCGGCAGCGGCGGACGATGCGCTTCGTCAGCTCCGGGTCGCTCGCGAAGTCCGTCCCGCCGGACACGTTCGGGCACGACAGGTTCAGTTCCAGCGCCGCGAGTCCGTCGCGCGACTGGTGGACGCGGGCGGCCATCGCGACGAACTCGTCCTCGCTCTTGCCGGCGATGTTCCCGACGACCGCGGTCGGCAGCGTGCGGAGGTACGGCAGGTGGTGCGCGAGGAAGTGTTCGAGGCCGTCGTTGTCGAGGCCGATGGCGTTCAACATGCCAGACGCGGTCTCGACGGTGCGCGGCGGCTTGTTGCCGGCCCGCGGCGCGTGCGTCACCGTCTTCGGGATGACGCCGCCGAGCTTGGCGAAGTCCACGAACGGGGCCATCTCCTTCGCGTAGCCGAACGTGCCGCTCGCCACCAGCACCGGGTTGCGGAGCGTCAACCGGCCGAGCGTGACGGACAGGTCGGGCATGAGCGGAAGTCCCTTCTGCGGCGCGCGGGTCACTGGTACGCAGTCGGGTCCGGCACGCCGGCTTCGGCGAACCCTTTCTTCCGCAGCGCGCACGAGTCGCACCGGCCGCACGCGCGCCCGGCCGCGTCCGGGTCGTAGCAACTCAGCGTGAGCGCGTAATCTACGCCCAACTTCGTCCCTTCGCGGATGATCTCCGCCTTCGTCATCTTTAGTAGCGGGGAGTGAACGCGGAACGTCCCCGCGCCTTCCGTGCCGGCCTTCGTCGCGAGGTTCGCCAAGCTCTCGAACGCGCTAAGGAACTCCGGCCGGCAATCCGGGTAGCCGCTGTAATCGAGCACGTTCGCCCCGATGAACAGGTCGAACGCGCCGACCGTCTCCGCGTAACCGAGCGCGAGGCCGAGGAGGATCGTGTTCCGCGCCGGGACGTACGTCACCGGCACGCCGTGGCTCATGTCCGCGGTGCTGCGGTCCTTCGGCACCGCGATGTCCGCCGTCAGCGCGGACCCGCCGATCTGCCGCAGGTCGATCTTCACCACGCGCTGCTCGACCGCGCCGAGCGCCGTCGCGACGACCGCGGCGCGCTCCAGTTCGACGCGGTGCCGCTGGCCGTAATCGACCGACAGCGCGTAGCAGTCGAAGCCGCGGCTCCGCGCGACGGCGAGGGCCGTGGTGCTGTCCAACCCGCCGCTGAGAAGGACGACCGCTTTGGGCATGGAACGCTCCCCTTCGGGTCGCGGCTAAACGAGGTGGAACGTCGTCCGCACTTCAGCTATCAAGATACGTAACACCACGAGAAGCGCCGCATGGAACCGACCGAAACGCCGCTCGTCGAGCAGTTGGAAACGTTTCCGAACCCGCGACCGGGGCGGGAGTTCACCGTCGAGATCGTGTGCCCGGAGTTCACCAGCGTGTGCCCGAAGACCGGTCAGCCGGACTTCGCCGCCGTCACCTTCATCTACACGCCCGGCGAAACGTGCGTGGAACTGAAGTCGCTCAAGCTGTACCTGCAACGCTTCCGCGACCAGGGCATCTTCTACGAGCAGGTGACGAACCGCCTGCTGGACGACTTCGTGGCCGCGTGCCGGCCGGTGCGGTGTAAGGTGGTGTCGGTGTGGACGCCGCGGGGCGGCATCTCCACCAAAGTGAGTTGCGAGTACGAAGAGAAGAAGTAGCCGCACGATGAACGCAGCCAAAGACACGATGCAGATAGAAGAGAATTCC
>JAYUBA010001415.1:0-9952 GCA_043741075.1 Frigoriglobus sp. | reverse complement strand
CGCTGCGACAGCTTCTTCGAGCAACTGGGCCGCGACCTCTAATGGATCGACCTTTCGGTCGGGGGTACTCGCGCGCTCGGCGAGTCGCATCAACTTCTCCAGCGTGCCGCCGGCGATCCGAACGGGCCGCGAGTCGGGCGCACACCTCCTGCTGCCGCGCCACTTCGGGCGTGCGCTGCTGAGTGCCGGCTGGAACGGCGGGTCGCCTGGCTCACTCATGGGCGGTCGCGTCGGGGAGGATGATCTTCAGAATACCCAACCCGCGCGCAGAAGTGAACGCCCGCTTTTGCACTCGGCCCGTTCCTTGCTCACTTCCTGAGGCGTGACGCATCGCCCGCTCTCAGGTAGCATAACCCCATGACGCCATCGACACCCGAATCGCTCGCCGCCGCGCTGGGCCGCATCCCCAGCGGGCTGTTCGTCCTCACCGCCCGCAACGGCGACGAAGAGACCGGCATGCTCGCGTCCTGGGTGCAGCAGTGCTCGTTCGACCCGCCGCAGGTGTCGGTCGCGGTCCACAAGGAGCGGTACGTTCTCGACTGGCTCGCCGGCGGTGCCGCGTTCGTGCTGAACGTCATCCCGGAGGGCGGGAAGGCGCTCGTCGCGCACTTCGGGAAGGGCTTCGACCGCGGCGCGCCGGCGTTTACGGGTCTGGAAATCGCCCGCGAGCGCGACACCCCGCCGGTGCTGCGCGCGGCGCACGCGTACCTCGTGTGCCGCGTCGTCGGCCGCGCCGACGCCGGCGACCACACGCTGGTGATCGGCCGCGTCACCGCCGGGTCCGTGCTGCACGACGCCAAGCCCACTGTTCATGTGCGCAAGAATGGGTTACGATACTAAATGACCGAACAGGTTCGGATCGCGGAGGGGCCGATGTCGATTGCTATCGCAATGCCAGGGTGGATTGAAGAGCAGCGCCGGCGATTGGCAGACTTAACTGCCGACTTATCCGAACAGGTCGCGCGCCACCAGTCCACGATCACGTCAGTCACCGGGATACACGAATTCGTCGAGAAAATTAATGTTGCGAGACTCCAATCGTTGCTCGTTGATGAAGACGAGGCTGCCAGTGGTCAGTATTGGGGGTTCGTTGAGTATTCGCTTGAGATACTTGTGGGTTTGCGAGAATTTGTACACAAGAATCTCAACCCAGGTGCGGTCGGTACTCGTGAGTTCTTGGCGGCAAACAACGCGATCCTCGAACGATTCGCCCAGCTCGCTCAGACCGTTCAGGTTAGCCGACCTGACCGGAACCTGACTCTTTCGGCCGATCTGGAAAAAGTGGTTTGGACCATCCGTATCTCGCCCTTCGCGTACCTGCGGGCGATGGCAAATCTGTTCTGGTCCGCGATCCGCCATCCGCTGTCGGAGACGACCATCGACCTCAGCACCGGTCGCGTGCTGTACCGGACCTGACACGACGAAAGGAATCGCCCGTGGCCAAGGAGAAGCCCGCGCCGGAACCGACACCCGCCCCCGCCGAGAAGCCCAAGTCCACGCGGAAGGCGCTGCCGGTCATCACCCAGAACCGGCTGTTCGCGGTTCTGATCCTGATTGTGACGGCGGCCTTCCTCTTGTCGTTGGTCGGCTTGGGTGTGCTGGCCGCGCTCGGCAAAGACCCGCCCACCGCCCTTCAAACCAAATTCGCCGACGCGTGTGACTTCACGCTGAAGGTCACGCTCGGTGCTTTGGTCGGATTACTCGGCGGACGGGCAGCGGCTCCGGATCGGATGGAAGTCGCCGACAAGCCGTAGGACGATCCCATCATGCCCGATGAGCCGGTCATCAGCCCCGATACGCGGCGCGACAACCGCGTCCCGCCGCGCCAGGTCGTCACGCACAAGTGGCCGGTGCTGCACGCCGGCAGCGTGCCGCCGTTCGACCCGGCCGCGTGGGACTTCACCGTCTTCCCCGTCCCGCTGGTAGATGCGGTGAAGCAGTTCACCTGGGCCGAGTTCGCCGCGCTCCCGCGGTCGCGGGTGTTCGCCGACATGCACTGCGTGACGCGGTGGAGCAAGCTCGACAACCTGTGGGAGGGCGTCGCGACGCGGGAACTGCTGAACCACGTAACGGTGTCGCCGCTGGCGAAGTTCGTGATGGTTCACTGCGAGTACGGGTTCAGCACGAACCTGCCCGTCGCCGACTTCTTCGGTGAGGATTGCCTGTTCGCGACGCACCACAACGGCGAGCCGCTGACCCCGGACCACGGCTACCCGCTGCGGCTGGTGGTGCCGAAACTGTACGCGTGGAAGAGCGCGAAGTGGGTGCGCGGGGTGGAGTTCATGGCGGACGACCGGCCGGGCTTCTGGGAGAGCTGGGAACACGGCGGCTACCACATGCGCGGCGACCCGTGGGTGGTAGAGCGGTTCCGCCCCGACGCCGAGTACGACCGCGGCCGGGGCGATCTGTAACCTGTGGGACAGGCGTCCAGCCTGTCGAACCGAACGACAGGCTGGACGCCTGTCCCACAAGAAGGCCTTACTTCACGCGCAGCGTCGAGCCGACGAAGCTGAACGTCGAGTTCGTGTTCTGACCGAACGTGGTGATCGCCGCGATGCACGCCACCACGATCAGGGCCAGCATCACCGCGTACTCGACGGCCGTCGGGCCGTCCTCCGCCTTCAGGAAGTTCGCGACCCACCGGGCGGTCTTGTGCGACAGACTCTTCATGACAGTTCCTCGTACGGGACAGTGAGGAGGGGGGGTTGGACACGCACTGCAGACTAGAGCGATTCCGCCGGTGGTGCAAAATGCGGCGTGTCGTGCGAGACACGCGAATGGGGAATTTGGTCGGGCTGGCGGGTCTGTAGCGGTACTGTCGGAATCGCCAATTGGAACGAGATGATGTGTAACCGGTGGAACGGAAGCAATCGGAACAAACGGACCGGAGCGGGCGCCGCGGGGTGACGGCGCGCCCGTCCGGCAATGCGGATTATGCGGGCGGTAGCAACTGCTCTAGTTCCTTCGGCGTCTCGCCGCTGTAGCTCGCCCACAGCGCATCGACCGGGTGCGCGCACCACACGTCCGGGTCCAGCGCCTTCAAGTGACGCGTGATCTGCATCAGGCACCCGACGTTGCCCGTGAACAGCGCCTTCGCCCCGGTCGCGGCGATGTTGCCCGTCTTCCGCTTGCCCAGGCGGTCGGCCATTTCCGGTTGCGTCAGGTTGTAGCTGCCCGCCGCGCCGCAACACAGTTCGCTTTCGGGGAGCGGGATCAGCTCCAGACCGGGGATCATTTCGAGGAGCGCGCGGGGTTGCTTGAAGATCTGCTGGGCGTGTCGCAGGTGGCACGCGTCGTGGTACGTCGCCTTGATCCGCAGCGGGTGCGTCGGCTTCACCGGGCCGAGTTCCATCAGGAACTCGCTCACGTCCCGCACCTTGCTCTGGAACCGCGCCGCCTCCGCCGCGTGCGGCGTCGCGCCCATCATGTGGGCGTAGTCCTTGAGCTGGTAGCCGCACCCGGCCGCGTTCGTGATGATCGCGTCCACCGACTTGAACGCTGCCGCGTCCGTCGCGCCGAACGCCTCGCAGTTCGCCGCGGCGAAGTCGCGCGCCGGGCCTTCCTGCCCGGAGTGGTAGTGCAGCGCGCCGCAGCAGCCCTGCGCGCGCGGAATCCACACCTCGCAGCCGTTCGCCTGGAGCACCTTCGCGGTGTTGTAGTTCGTTTCGGGGTAGAGGGAATCGGCCACGCAGCCGAGGAACAGCGCGACGCGGGCGCGGCGCGGGCCGACCGGTTCCAGCACTTCGGGCAACTGGCCGTAGTGCGGCTTCAGCGCGGGGAGCATCTGCTTCATGCTGCGGAGCGACTGCGGGAGCAGGCCCATCAGGCCGCTCTTCTCGGCGAGCCAGTCGAGTCCGGTCCACTGCATGACGCGGGCCGGGGCGAGCGACACGCGGTTCCGCCACCGGTACGGGAACACGTGGAACAGGAGGAACTTCTGGAGCGCGTTGAGCGACCGCACCTGCCGCCCCGGTTCGAGTCCCTCCATGAACTCGCGGAACGGTTCGAGGATGCGGCCGTACTGCACGCCGGACGGGCACGCGGTCTCGCACGCGCGGCAGTTGAGGCACCCGTCGAGGTGCCGCTTCACGTCGGCGTCGAGTTCGAGGGTGCCGTCGATGACGCCGCGCATGAGGTAGATGCGCCCGCGGGGCGAGTCGGCCTCGTTGGACGTCTCGACGTAGGTCGGGCAACTCGCGGTGCAGAGGCCGCAGTGGACGCAATCGAGGATCAGCTCGTAATCGACGTGCGGGCCGCTCGCCGTGGGGCACGCGCCTTCGGCGGCCGACACGACGGGCAGCGCGGTCTTCGTCGGGGTGGCGGTTGCGGACATATCGAATGGTTGCTGTGTGTTGAAGGTTAGCGGTGGACCCGGAGGGGCCACGCGCGCTACACGTCCCCGAACATCCGGCCGGGGTTGAACACATTATCCGGGTCGAGCGACTTCTTGATGTGTCGCATCAGTTCCCAGGCGGCCGGCGGCGCGCCCCACACCGCCAGCGACTTCTTCCGCTCGACCGGGCAGCGGCGGACCACCGCGCCGTCCGGCAGCGGTTCGTCGTCGTGCATCCAGACGACCCCATTCAGCGCGTGGGCATGCGTCAGTAAGCCGTGGCGCGTCTGAAGTTCCGCGGCGAGTTTGCTCGGCAGTACGGATTGCTTCCCGATGAACCGCGATTCCGCCCGCAGTTGTAACGCCGTGATCGTGTCGAAGATCGATGTATTCGGGAGTTCCATCACGTCGCGCACCGGCGCGGCCTTCAGTTCGTCGAGAAGCGTGGAAACTTGCCAGCGCACTGCCGCGGGCTTCTCCTCGAAACCGACGACGATCTCCCACTCATCAGTCACGGGGATGTTGACGCGGGTTTCGCGCCAAGCCTCCGAACTCAGTAACTCGACAGCAACCGGACGAGTCTTGGAGGACGCGAGGAGATCGAGAACCGAGGCGAGCGAATCCGGGCGACAGACGAACAGGACCGCCGCCGACGCCTCCGGCTTCGGCTTCACCTTGAGCGTGAGCTGCGTGACCACGCCGAGCGTGCCCAGCGCGCCGATTTGCAGCTTCATCAGGTCGTAGCCGGCCACGTTCTTCACCACCCGCCCGCCGGCCTTCACCTCAACGCCGTCGTCGGTCACGAAGCTGATGCCGATGACGTAGTCGCGGAGCGTGCCGTAGCCGAGGCGGCGCGGGCCGCTCGCGTTCACCGCGACCGCCCCGCCGAGCGTGGCCCGCTCCGGGGACGGCACGTCCACCGGGAGCCACTGCCCCTCCTTCGCCAACTCCGCCTGGAGCGCGGCGACGGTGACGCCCGCCTGCACGGTGATGGTCATGTCGCGCGCGGGGTAGTCGATCACGGAGTTAAGGGCGGTGGTGTCGCACGCGACGCCCGGCTTCGTGGGGGGAAGGCCGAGGTCGAGCGTCGTGCGCCCGCCGACGGGGTACAGGCCGTGCCCCGCGGCGCGCGTCCGCGCCACGAGTTCGCACAACTCGGCGACGGACGCGGGGCGCGCGACCGCGAGCGGGCCGAACGCGTCGATGGTGATGGTGTCGGCCACGGGTGCGGGTGGGGCGTTCCGGTGTGGGAAGGCAACCGTGGTGTTGTATGAACCGCAAGCCCGTCGGGCCGTCTCGTCTTGGCCCGCATCCTTCTGTAGCCGGCCTCTGTGAGGCCGGTCCTACGGAAGCGGATCGCGTGGGGCGGAGTCGGAGCGAATGTCGGTTGTGTCGCACCGGGGTCACAGACCCCGGCTACAGAAGCACACCCACGCAAGTCAGGCTTCCGCGCCTCACCCCGGCGGCTCAGACGGGGGGCCGGTACGTCCGCGTCGTGGCCGGGCCGTTCACCAGCGCGGAGAGCGCCGGCTCGTCGGCCCGCGCGACCTTGCGCTCGCGGTCCAGTTCCTGCCGCGAGATGGTGTTGCTCCCGCCCTCGGCCGCCCGGCGCTCGGACGCCTCCTTCTCCAGCATCGCCTCCAATTTCGGGCGGATGCGGGCGAACGCGGCCGCGCACTCCGGGTCGAAGTGGGTGCCGGCCCCGGCGTGCAGTTCGGCGAACGCCCGCGCCGCCGGCATCCCGGCCCGGTACGGGCGGTCCGAGGTCATCGCGTCGAACGCGTCGGCGACCGCCACCACCCGCGCCGTGAGCGGGATGTCCTCGCCGGCCAGCCCGTCCGGGTACCCGCGCCCGTCCCACCGCTCGTGGTGCCCGCGCACCACCGGCAGCGCCCACGCCAGACCGGGGATCATCTGGATGATCTCCGTGCCGCGCACCACGTGCGTCTTCATGGTGTCGAACTCGTGGTCCGCGAGCCGGCCGGGCTTCCGCAGGATTTGGTCGTCGATGGCGATCTTGCCGATGTCGTGCAGCAGCGTCGCCACCCGGAGCCGGCGCCGCTCGCCCTCCGGCAGCCCCATCTCCTCGGCCAGCAGCAGGGCGTACGCGGTCACCCGCTGGGTGT
Source organism: Frigoriglobus sp. (assembly GCA_043741075.1). Lineage (GTDB taxonomy): Bacteria > Planctomycetota > Planctomycetia > Gemmatales > Gemmataceae > Gemmata. The sequence continues at coordinate 3,493 of JAYUBA010001415.1, read as the reverse complement.
GGTTGCCGGTGTACGCGTCCCGCATCTCGACCGCCTGGGCCAGCGCGGTGACCGTCTGGAGGAACAGCGCCTCGTGGCGCGCCACCAACTGCTGCCGGTCCAGCCCCAGCGCGACGGCGGCGGCCAGCGAGTCGGCCAGGAGCAGGTCGGCCTCGGTGAACGGTTCGGCGTCCGGCCCGCGGTCCAGGTGCAGCACGCCGATCTCGCCGTCCGGGGCGCGGAGCACGGCGCACACGACCGAACCCATCTCCCCGCACACGGCGCTGTCCGCCTGCCGCATGGCGGCTTCGGTCCGGTCCTTGAACAGGAGCGACTGCCGGCCCCGGAACGCGACCGTCGCGAGCGTCTTGCCGGGCGGGCGCAGCGGCACCACCCCGCCGGGCGTGCCCGCGTAGCACCGCACCGCCAGTTGCCCGGTCACGTCGTCCAGCAGGAACACGCCGCCGCGGCGCGCGCCGAAGAACGCGACCGCGTCGTTGAGCACCTCCTGGAGCGTCTCCCCGGCCCGCGCCGACTGGGCCAGCCGGTACCCGCCGCGGGCGAGCCGCAGGAACCCCTTCTCGTCGCGCGGGCCGTTCGCGGGCGGCTCGAGCGCGTCCACGGCCTCGCCCCACGTGCGCCGGGCCGCCGCTTCCACCTGGACCGTCTGCTGACCGATGCGCACCGTGACCGGGCGCACCTGGAGGTGATCGACCTTGAAGACGAGGGTGCCGAGCTTGATCGTATCGCCCTGGCGCAGCGGTTGCGGCGTGCGGCCGATCCGCACGCCGTTGAGGATCGTGCCGTTCGAGCTGCCGCGGTCCCGCACCACCCACCCGTCGTCGGACAGGAGCACCTCGGCGTGCAGGCGGCTGACCGACAGGTCGTCGATCGCCACTTCCAGTTCCGGCAGGCGCCCGATCCGCAGGTGGCAGGACGAGGCCCACGTGCGCGGGACGGGGCCGCTATCGGCGAGCGACAGGACGACGCGTGGCGTTTGCATGGGCGGCTCCGGTCCGGTGGTGCGCGCCCCCGCCGATCCCACTGCGGGCGGTGTTCGGGCGCGGACGGAGAATTCCCGTCCGCGGAGAAGCGTAGAACACGGACGACGGTGAGAACGGACCGGTGCGGCAGATTCCCGCGTCGGTGTCACAGGGCGGAAGACCTGTGGCGTGTACGACGGTCACACCGCGGCGCGGCGGCCGGGCTTCGTTTGCCCCATGAAGCTCGACGGCTCGGCGCACCCGCCGGCGGTCGGCAGCATCTTCCCCGGACTGCACCGGCCGTCGGGGTTGAACGCGGTCCGCAGCCGCACCATGAAGTGCAGGTCGTCGGGCGTGAACATCAGCGGCATGAAGTCGATCTTCTCGACGCCGATCCCGTGCTCGCCGGTCACGCTCCCGCCCAGGTTGATGCACTCCGAAAGGATGTCGTGGCTCGCGTCCAGCACCTTCTTCACCTGAACCGGGTCGCGCTCGTCGAACATCAGGATCGGGTGAACGTTACCGTCGCCCGCGTGGAACACGTTGCAGATGCCCAGGTTGTACTTCTTCGCGGTGGCCTGGATGTGCCGCATGATCTGCGGCAGCTTCGTCCGCGGCACCACGCCGTCCTGCGTGCAGTAACTCGGATACCCCAGCCGGCCGATGGTGCCGAACGCCTGCTTCCGCGCCTTCCACAGCGCCATGCGCTCGGCCTCGCTGTTCGCCTTGCGCACCTCGCGGGCCTTGTTCGTCTTCGCGATGCCCTCGATCTGGTCGGCTTCCTCCTGCAAACCGGCGGTCAGCCCATCGACTTCCATGATGACGACCGCCTCCGCGTCGAGCGGGAAGCCGAACTTGAACGCCGCCTCCACCGCGGAGAGCATCAACTTGTCGAGCAGTTCCAGCGCCGCGGGGACGATGCCGGCGCCGATGATGTCGCTGATGGTGTTGGTGGCGTCGTCGATGGTCTCGAAGACGCCGAGCAGCGTGCGGTACGCCTCCGGGTTCTTGGTGAGCCGCACCCACACCTTCGACACCACGCCGAACGTGCCCTCGCTTCCCACGATGGTGCCCGTAAGGTCATATCCCGGCGTATCTTCGGTCGGCCCGCCGCACACGACCACGCGGCCGTCGGGCAGCACGAGTTCGACGCCGAGGATGTGGTTGACGGTGACGCCGTACTTGAGCGTGTGCGGCCCGCCGGAGTTGGTGGCGACGTTCCCGCCGATGGTACACGCGCCCTGGCTGCTGGGGTCCGGCGCGTAGTGCAGGCCGTGCGGCTTGAGGGCGTTGGTGAGCCACACGTTGACGACGCCCGGTTCGACCACCGCGTACCGGTCGCGGACGTTCACTTCGAGGATGCGCTTCATGCGGGCGAGGGCGATCATGACGCCGCCGCCGACGAGGACGCACCCGCCGGCGAGGCTGGTTCCGGCCCCGCGCGCGAGGAACGACACGCCCAGGTCGTTGCACGCCTTGACGATGCCGACGATGTGTTCGGTGGAGGTCGGGAAGACGACGACGTTGGGTTTGGTCTTGGCGATGGTGAAGCCGTCGCACTCGTAGACGGCCATGTCGGCGGCGGCGGTGAGGACGTTGTCGTTCCCGACGACGGCCTTCATCCGCGCGACGAGCGCCGCGTGATCCGGCGAACTTGAAGCCTTCGTGGGAGCGGGAGCGGGAAACGTGGTAGTGGCGCTCATGTGGATAGTATATCATCTGGCGGGGCGAAGAGTCGCGCGACGATACCCTCAACCTTCCCGCGCTGAGGGAGATGCGATGAACATCCCACTCCGAACGGTCCTCGCTCCTGTTCTCAGCTTTCCCCTTTCCGCGGGCACGGAGCCAGAAGCGGGAGGAGCGTGACCAGAAGGTACGCCGGAATGCCCACGGGAGTCACCTGCTTCGGGTTGCCGTTCGTGGCGGAGGGGCGGGCGGCCAACCGCTTCTACCGCCGCCCGAAGCCGTGACCCGCCCCTACGGCTTCGCGGGTGCCGCTTTCTTCAACCGCTCTTGTAGTGCAGTCTCGTCCTCGGCTGTCCACGGCGTCCCGTCGATGGAGTTAATGACGAGTTTGGTCGTGCCCGTTGGAGACTTGGCATCCTTGTAGGTGATTGTTAGCGGTCTACCGTCGCCGTATGCCCCGGTCACTGTCATCTCACACTTGCCGGACAGTTCGGCGAGGCGGGCGGTCAGGTAGATGCCCCCACCGGACTTTGGGTCGTAGCACTGACGGTAGATCAAGAGCGTCCGTTTCCCGACCTGGACTTGCTGAATCAAGGGTTTACATTGATTGAGTACCGGTTTCGTCGCCTCGGTACCTTCGAGCGGAGCCATGTGGCTGACCAAGATTGCGTCCGCTGGCGGCTCGATCACCTCGAACTTAATCGGTGGGGCCGGGATCGTCTTCCCGTCGATCTTAACAGTACAGTGCGGGTTCAGATGACGCATTTATGCCGCTGTTTCTTGTGGGACTTGGCGGCCTGAGTGTTGCGCCTCTGGTGGTACCGGAGCACGTCGCTGGTGTGCCG
>JAYUBA010001414.1:0-3069 GCA_043741075.1 Frigoriglobus sp. | reverse complement strand
TGCGGTCCTCGAACGTGGCCCCGTGCGACTCGCACACGTCCTCGATGAGCGGGATGCGGCGGCTCCTCAGCTCATCCAGTAGTCTCTGCGACAGCGCGTTGTAGCCGAGGACGTGCGTAAGGAACACGGCCCGCGTGCGCGGCGTGATCTGCGCCAGGATCGCGTCGGTGTCCATGCCCAGTGTGCGCGGGTCGATGTCGGCGAACACCGGCGTGAACCCGCAGTGCAGCACGGCCGCGATGTCCGACACCCAGGTGACCGGCGGGACGATTACCTCCCCGCCGTCGCCGTTCAGTTCCTTGAGCGCGGCCAGCGTGACGAGGTTCGCCGACGACCCAGAGTTGACGAACACGCTGTACTTCACGCCGAGCCAGCGGGACCACTCCTCCTCGAACGCGCGAACGTTCTTCGACTGCGTGAGAATCGGGTCTTCCTGTTGAAGAAGATCGACCACCGCGTTGAGGTCTTCGCGGGCGATGTTGTTCTTCATCAGCGGCCAGTTCAGCCGGGCCGCGGCGGTCGTGGTGGTCGGCACGTGGTTCCTCCGTGATGCGTGCGCAGCTTGTCTTCGTTGGACTTCTGGCTCGGGTCTGGCCGCTTGCGGCTTCGCGGGCGTTACCCGCGAAGCCGCAAGCAGCCAGACCTCAACCAACTCTCAGAACGGCCCCTTGAACTCGATGCTCTGTAGGTCCGCGCGCTCGACCGGGAGCCAGCCGCACGCGCGGCCTTCCACGAGGTCGCGGGCGGCGGCGGCGATGGTCCGCGCGTTCGGGTAGAACAGGTCTTCCAGCCCCGGCGTCGTCGGGCAGGTGGTCGGGGCGAAGCCCATCCGCTTGAAGCGGAACGCGCACTCGCCCTGGAGCTTCTCGGACACGCGCGACACGATCTCGGCCGCGGCCCCGCAGTTCGTCCACGCGGTATCGACCACCAGCAGCCGACCCGTCTTTCGTACCGATTCCGCGATGGTGTCGATGTCCAGCGGGTTCAGCCAGATCGGGTCGATCACCTCCGCCCGCACGCCGATGTCTTCGAGGTACTTCGCGGCGCGCAGCGCCTCAACTTGCATGTATGAAATGCCCACGACGGTCACGTCGTCGCCGGCGATCGCGATGCGGGCCTTGCCCGGCGCGACGGTGTACGACTCGGCCGGCACCGGACCCTTCTGGAAGTGCAAGAGGCGGTGTTCGACGTACAGCACCGGGTCGTCGTCGCGGATGGCGGCGGCGAGGCAGCCCTTCGCGTCGTAAGGTGTGGACGGGGCGACCACCTTGATGCCCGGCACGTGCATGAAGAAGCTGTGCAACCCCTGCGAGTGCTGCGCCCCCTGCCCCCAACTCTTGCCGATCATCGACCGCACGACGAGCGGCACGTTCACCCGCCCGCCGTACATGTACCGGCTCTTGGCCGCCACGTTCAGCAGTTGGTTCACGGCCAGCAGCAGGAAGTCCATGCGGATGTGGACGTGGATCGGCCGCAGCCCGGCGAGGGCCATGCCGATGGCCGCGCCGGTCATCGCGTCTTCGGACAGCGGGGTGCCGAACACGCGCCCCGCGCCGTACTTCTCCGGCAGGCCGAGCGTCGTGCCCTGGATCGCCTTCGGGTCGTCCACGTCCAGCCCGAACAGCACCACGTTCGGGTCGCGGGCCATCTCCTGATCCGTCGCCTCGCGGACGGCTTCCACGAACGTGCGTGTCCGTTCGGCGACCTGCTTGTGGGACACGCGCGGAGCCGTCTTAGCGCCGGCTAGTTGCGAACTCATCGGCTTCCTCCGTGAAGATGTCGGTCATGAGTTCCGTTGACGCGGGGAACGAGCTGGTCTCCGCGTACTCGAACGCCGCGGCGACTTCGCGCTCCACCGCGGCCTCGATCCGCGTTCGCGTTTCGGGCGGAAGCAGTTCGCCGATCACGCGGACCGGGTCGTTCGCTTGCGCCCGCTCGCACTCGGCCTTCTCGCGGTAGCCGAGGTGGTAGTCCCCGCCGGGGCCGACGTGCTCGCGCCAGCGGTACGTGGTCGCTTCGATGAACTGCGGACCCTCGCCCGCCCGCAGCTTCGCGACCGCCGCTTCCGCCTTGTCGCGGAGCGTCAGCACGTCGTTGCCGTCGAGCCGCTCGGCCGGCATTCCGTAGGCCCGCGCCCGCGCGCAGATGTCCGGTACGCCCTGCCGTTTCGCCTGCGACGTGTGGATCGCGTACCCGTTGTTCTCGCACACGAACAGCACCGGCAGTTGCTTGAGCACGGCGAAGTTCAGCGTCTCCGCGAACACGCCTTCCTCCGTCGCGCCGTCGCCGAAGAAGCACGCGACGACCGTGTCGGCGCGGCGGAGCTTCATCGCGTAGGCGTAGCCGGCGGCGTTGGCGATGGTGGTGCCGACCACCGCCGACGTGCCCATCACCCCGCACTCGGTGTCGATCAGGTGCATCGACCCGCCCTTGCCGCGGGTGCAGCCGGTCACCTTGCCGTACAGTTCGGCGACCATCGCGCTCATGTCCCCGCCCTTGGCGAGGTACAGCGCGTGCCCGCGGTAGGTGCCGAACACCACGTCGTCGGTGCGGAGGATGTCGCACACGCCGACCGACACCGCCTCCTGCCCGATGGACAGGTGGACGGGGCTTTTGATCTTGTCGCTCGCGTAGACGCGGGCGACTTCCTCTTCGACCCGGCGGATGCGGTACAGCGATCTAAACAGCCCGGCGTGCATACTTGGAACCTCCGTGCTTGGTTTTGCCCTCTCCCCTTGCGGGTGAGGGGTGAAACGTCAGCCCCTCCGAATCGCCACCCCTCACCCGGCCGGCGAAGCGCCGGCCAACCTCTCCCGCAAGGAGAGAGGGCGAATACCGCCGACCCGGTGGCGCAGGAACCAGTCGTATGTAGCGGCCAGCGCGGCGCGGAAGTCCACCTCCGGCCGCCAGCCCATCTCTAACAGCGGGGTCGAGTCCAACGCCTTGAGTGGCGCGCCGTCCGGCTTGGCCGAATCGAACCGCAGCCGGCCGCGGAAGCCGACCACGTCCGCGACGGTGCGGGCCACTTCGGCGATGCTCACGTCGGTGCCGCCGCCGAGGTTGATCGGG
>JAYUBA010001413.1:0-3070 GCA_043741075.1 Frigoriglobus sp. | reverse complement strand
GCAAAGAATTTGACCACCGGCGTCACGTCCTTGAGTCCGTGTGGGTGGTGGTCCTGTCCCGGCTTCACGACCCGCTCGACCGGCCCGCCGAGCGCCTTGTAGCGGTCGTAGACCGACTCCGAGTTCTCCGCGTGCGGGACCACCGTGTCCTTGTCGCCGTACACGAGCAACAGCGGCACCTTCGCCTCCGCCAGTGGGGCGAGGTTGTCTACCGGGTTCAGCTTGTACGCCAACGCATCGGCGTCACTCGTGAAGTCGTAAGCCGCAAGCAGCTTCTTCCACTCGCCCCCGGACCCTTTGCCGGTGCCGAGTTTCTTCGGCGCTCCGCCGGGCCAGCTCTTGAAGTCGCACACGGCGTTGTCGAGGTACACCGCGAGCGTCCGGTCCGGGTGCGCGGCCGCCCAGTTCATGCAGTACAGCCCGCCGCGCGAGAGGCCGATCAGCCCCGGCTTCGGGTTCATCCCGTAGTCCGTCACCATCGCGGCGTGGAACACCTCCCACTTGGCGATGGCCTTCGGCGAGCCGAACAGGTCGGGGATGTTCAAGTACGCGAGGTGCCACCCGGCTTTGACGAGGGCGAGGTCGGCGTCGGCGAACGCGCCGAAGAACTCGCCCCGCCACACCCACGGGCGGCCCGGAAGCGGCTTGTCCGGCACGACCACGGTGGCGTCGGTGCCGCCCACCTGGAAGTCGTGGCGGGCGAACCCCTCCCACTTGGTGGAGGTGGCGGGGAACGGTTTCGGGTCGGCGGCCGGGCACGGGGCGGCGAGCGCGAGGACGGCGAAGACGGCGTGGACGCAGAGGCGCATGGCGGGGTTCGGTGGGATAGAGAATTGGGGCCGAGATCGACTGCGGCACGACGGCCGCCTCGTGAATCGTCTCTGGTTGGAAGGCCGTCGTGGGCGGTGACTGCGAGAAGCCTTCATTCTATAAGCTGACTACAATCCGATCCCGGTTGCGTGGTTCGGTCGGAAGCCTGCACACCGGGCACCCCCGCGCCGAAGCCCGCCACAGCGTGATCGAGAGGGACAAGCGATGTTGCTCCGCGAGTTGATCGGGGGCGATCCGCCTCACGCCTGCAAGCTGATCCTCATCGACGACCCGACCGGGTTCGGGCACCGGGTGACGGACGGCGGCCTGGTGCTGGAACACGTCCTGACACAGGCGGCGGAATTCGAGCGGGTCGTGGCCGTGAAGATCGCCGAGGGCTTTGTGGAGACGGAGCGGTCGCTGACCCGCCGCGTGTTCGCCACTGCCGACCGGTACTGGATCGTCTGGCTGGACGGCGACGCCCTGGGGTCACAGTCCGGCGCGGTGCGGCCGGACTGGCGGGAATCGTCGGGGCAGGTGAGAGCAAAGGAGTTTCGGGACCGCGACCGGGCGGTGGCGGCCTATCACAAGGCCGTCGCGGACAAGCGGGCGGAGGGCTACCGCGAGAAGTACGAGCGGATGGTGACGATCACCGAGACTCCGAAGGCACCGAAGAAGTCGGGCAAGAAGAAGTCGAGGTGATGGCCCGACACATGCGGCACCGGCACAACTGCCACGAAGGGCGGATGGTGGCGGGTAGCGAGTTCCGGTCTGGCTGTAGGGGCTTCTTCATCACCCGCATTGGTCGGTCGGGTTTCCCTCAACACCGGCGCGGGCCACGATAGAGCCTTTTCCGAAGCGGCTTGCCCGACGGTTCCGGCTCGTCCGCGTCCGGGTGGTCGGCACACGGGCGGCCGTGGACGCGGTGCCGCCTGGTGAGCATCGGCGCGGCCGCGCCGAAGTAGAAGAAGTGGTCCGACACCAGCGCGAACCTGTCGGCGCGGCCGGCGAAGTCCACTGCATAGCCCGTCGGGTGGGTGAAACGCGGGTCGCGGAAGTAGTCCCGAGCGCCAGCTTCTCTGCCACGCGCATTGCGTAGACGAGGCGGCCGTGCCCGGCGCACTTTGGGCCTGAGCCGCCGGTTCCGACGCTCAAGCCGTAGCCCGTGCGCCCAACGAACCGACACACCTCGTGCCCGCTCGACACATTCCATGCCTGGACCGTGGTGTCGTACCCGCAGGACGCAGCCAGTTTCCCGCCGGGCGAGAACGCCACGCCCTTATCGACTTCGTGCGACTATCGAACCGTCGAACGAAGTCACCACTGCTTGAGTCGCTCACGGCTCAAGGGAACAGCCTGACAGATTGATCTGGCCTCCGAAGATGCCGTCGCAGCGCCCTCGGATCGTAACCGACTGACCAGGTCGCAGCCCGCGCAACTGGGCATCGCTGCCGAGCGGGAAGTGACACCAAATCCACGGCATCACGTTCGGCTGCAAGGAGAGGATGGGTCGGGCGTCGGGCACGTCCGGCTCCGGCGCGATGTACTCGTGCAGCGTGCTGCTCACCCGAAGCGTCTGGCCCTTGTACTTCGCGTCGGCCGCTTTCCGGTCGCTCGCGTATTCCTGGCGCAGATCGTCAAAAAGGATCGCGATCCCCTTGCGCCGCTCCTCTTCCTCGGCCTTCCGCTTTGCGGCCTCGGCTTGCTTCCTTGCGATCTCAGCTTGTTTCTTGGCTTCGGCCTCGGCCCGCTCGCGTTGGACCTGGGCGAGCAGGTCGCGGGCGGCCGGGGACTCGTAAGCGATGTTCATCTTTCCGTCCAACCCCTTCTCGACCCACCGCCGGGCTTCGGCCTTGTCCCCGGCGGTCGCCTCTTGGTCCGCGACCCGCTTGATGACCTCCGCCCGCCGGTCGTCGGGGACGTGCGAGAAACGGTCCTTGTACTTCCCGACCGCCTCGGCCTTCTTGCCCTCGGCGTACAAGCGGTCGGCGGCGGCGAGGTCGTCGAGGGCACGCTGCTTGTACGCCGACCAACAGGAGAAGGCCCCGCCGCAGGCGAGTACGATCAGAAGGCACCCGCCGAACGTGGCGCACCCGCTGGCGCGGACGGCCGTGTTGCCCTCGTCGGGTTCGGCGGGTTCCGCTTCCGGCCTGGCGCGCGTGGGCTGCCGGACTTCGGCCGCCCGGTCGCGGGCCGCGAGTTCCGCCCGGAGGCGCTCTCCGCCGTCATCCTGAAGAAGCTCGCCCAGGACGCGGAGGCG
>JAYUBA010001412.1:0-9954 GCA_043741075.1 Frigoriglobus sp. | reverse complement strand
CGGGTGGGAAGTACACTTCCCCTTTTCCCGACGGCCCGCCCGCGTTTGCGCGCACCCCGTCAACGGTTGCAGCCCGGTGCCAAGAAGGCGATGAGGATCACCGGCAACGGCAGGCCGAGTAGGAGCGCCGCGAGGCCGTAGCGGATCTTTCCCCAGCGGGTGTTCGTGTCGTCGTGCGGGGTCATATCGGGTCTCCGGTCGGAGTGGGGATGATTGGTGCCGTCGGCCGTCGTTGACTGGCCAAAGATGGATAATGCAACCGGTGTGCCGAATCTCGTCCGTGAAATGACAATCGAAAACCCGCCCGCCTCCTTGACGGCATGTGCCCGTGCGTATACTATTCAATTTGATGTTGCCAGCGGCTTTGGGGCTGGCTTCGGGTGCCGCCGGCGAGGTTATGCCCGACCGGGGCCGAGAAGGGTGTGTGAGTGGCCGCCTTGGCCATCTTGGCCGACTTGGGCGAAAAGGGCTTGGAAAACGACGGGTTTTCCAAGGCGGCCACCTGGCCATCTTGGGCCACCTTGAGGTCATCCCGGCGAACACGGGCGAACCAGCGGAGCAACCGCGATCGCGTCACACCCACTCCGCCCGCACGCGGAGCGTCTCGCCGGCGGAATACTCGAGCTGGATCGCGTCGCCGGTCATCGTCAGGGGCGGAAGAGGCTTGCCCGTCCCGTCCACGAGCAACGCCCGACTCGGGTCGCGGGCGAACCGCAGTTCGGCCGCGCCGCCGAAGCCCGCCGTTTCCACCAGCGTGCCGGCCACCGCGCGACTCGCGCCTTCGCCCGCCTCGCACGGCTTCAGGCACGTCATGAGTAGGCTCGGCATATCGACGTGGGCCAGCCAACTCGACGCGCCGACCGCGGGCGGCCCCTTCTCCGTAACGACCACCGGCGACGGCGACACCCAGCCGAGCGCGGTCTGCATCGGCACGTCGCGGTCGGTCGCGAGCAGCAGGTCGAAGGTGCGGCACTGCTCGCCTTCGGGGACGAGGATCACGTCGGCCATGCGCGCGCCGTGCCGCTGCACGAACGGCAGCCCGCCGGTGAACAGGAACGACCGCTCGGCGCCGAGCCGCACTTCGAGGTAGTCCGGCGACACCGGCCGCGTGTAGCCGGTCTGCGTGTTCGCCCCGTTCACGCCGCGGAACAGCACGCCGCGCTCGTCGCGCCAGCCGAACCGCGCGCCGTAGAACGCGTGCCACGGGTAACCCGTCGGCTGGTGCTTCACGTCCAGTTCGATGCGCAGTTCCAGCACCGGCCGCCCCAGCCACGCGCGGACGCGCTGCTTGAACGTCGCGAGTACCTCGTCGCGCTCGTCGATCAGTTCGCCCGTGCTGACGATCTCGCCGAGCGCCGCCCCGCTGTTGGTCACGGTGATGTCGCGGGCGACCATCTTGCTGCCGGGGTTGAACACCAACTGCTGGCCGAAGCGCGTCGAGCGCGTGCGGGTGTCGCGGAACGACCGGATGCCGCCGGTGGTGGCGTCCATGTCGCACTCGATGAACTCGTTCCGCACGGTCAACCCGTCGGCGAGCTTCACCCGCGCCTTCGGCGGCGGCGCGGTGCCGGAGCGCGGCACCCACGCGAACCCGAACGCCGGCACCTCGACCACGAGCTTCGCGGTGGTGCCGCTGAACTCCGCGGCCTTCACCGGGTCGGCGACCGCGATCGCGCCGCGGAACCCGTCCACTTCGAGCGCGACGCGGCGCGTGAAGCTGCACGGGTTGAACACCATCAGCCCCGGCCGGCCGTCGGCGGCGCGCACCTGAATGCGGTCCGCGAGTTTCTCCGCCCAGTGCGATTCGAGCGGGGCGAGGTCGGTTTCTTCTCCCTCTCCCCTTGCGGGAGAGGGTGGCGGCGCGTCGCCGCCGGGTGAGGGGTCGCGACTCGGTGGGGCTAGCGTTTCACCCCTCACCCGGCTCGAAGACTCGCCACCCTCTCCCGCAAGGGGAGAGGGAGAAGAAAAGCCATTCACCCCACACGTCTCGATCGCGTCTTCCACGTCGCCGAGTGCGCGAAGCGACTCGTCGTCTTCCGGCGTCGGCGGGGTGAGCGTGCGGTGCAGCGCCGCGAGCGTGAACGTCGAATCGAGCCGGCGGCGCAGGCGGAGGTGCCGCGGGAACCCGCCGACCGGGTCCGCGCGGTGCAGGTTCGTCACGCGGTCGTCGAGGTAGTCCGCGAAGAACTCGTCGGCCGATTGCGCGCCGATGTAGTCGCCGCTGGTCACGCCGTTGAAGTACCGGCTCAGGTTCGTCCACTCGCCGAACACCGGGGCGAGTTCGAGGAGCGCGAGCAGGTCGTGGTACGACGCGAACGCCGGCTCGCCCGTGTGTGCGAGCGACACCGTCGGCGCGGAGTCGTAGCTGGTCGCTTGGTGCAGGTGGTAGACGATGTTGAAGAACGTGTGCGGGTCGTGCGCGGGCTGCGGCGCGCGGGTGAACGCTTCCACCGACTTGCCGTCGGGGCCGGGCCAGCTCACCGCCGACGCGCGGATGCTGGGAATCAGCGCGCCGTCGGAACTGACCAGCACCGCGTGCTTGTACCCCATGTGCTGCAACCACCCCGGCAACTGCGGGTGGAACGCGCTCTTCTTGCGGCCGTACACGACCGGTTCCACGCCGAACAGCTTGTGCGCGGTGCGGCGGGCGACGCGCAGGTTCCACAACTGGCTCTCGATCGGCATGAGCGCGTCTTCGCGGTCGCGGAACGAGCCGCAGCACAGATCGACCGCCTGCGGCATGTCGGGCGGGAGCTTCGCCTTCAGTTCCGCGAACCGCTCCGGTGCCTGCTCCGCGAGTTGCTCCAGCGTTTCGCCCGACGCGAGTACGGTCATGGAAAGCCCGGCCGCGAGCGACGCCGGCCACGGCACATCGAGGTTCTTCGGGTCGAGGTGAACCCAGTCGAGCCAGTGGATCGAACCGGAGAACACCGGCTCGCGACCGGCTTGAAGCTTCGCCGCGGCGGCCTTCAGGTGTTCGCGGTAGGCGTCGCCGCCCTGCGTGAGTGCCTCGACCGCGGCGGTCACGTCGGCCCAGAAGCCGGGCGCGTCGAGCAACTTCTCGTGGTCCATCGCCTCGTACAGCGTGTCGAGCATCGCGTAGCCGTAGCCGAGACCCGCGAACAGGCGCACCGCGTCCGGGGGCGCGTCGAAGAGCGGACCGGAGTGACCCGCTTCGCGGAGCGCGGTGAACAGCCGCTCCATCGTTTCACTTCGCGACGCGGTCGCCTTGAAGACGATGGACTTCGCTTCGATGACGCGGTCGTTCCAGTTGTCCGGTTGGAACAGGTGCGGCCCTTCGGGCACGGCGTACACGAACCCGGTGCGCGGGTTGTCGTGGTCGTAGGAGGTGGACGCGGCGGGCGGCAGTGTCGCGCCGGCGAGCGCGGCCGGGTGCCACAGCGCGGCGTACCCGTTGAGCCACGCGGCCACCTCGTCGGCCGTCTGCTGGAGCGGGTACGAGGTGGCGAGCCGGTACGACGAGAGCAGGTGGAGTTGGCGTTCTTCGCTCATGGTGGGTCTTGGCGTGATACCGTCGGCGTGAATCGTCGCGCGAACCCGGTTATAGTACGGAAACACTCCGACCCCAGGGCGTTGCCCTGAGGAAGCGCGGGCCTTCAGCCCGCAATCGGTATTCAGCCCTGAAGGGGCGCGATTCCTCAGCCCAGGGCAACGCCCTGGGTGAACTGAGGTCCGACGCGCGCAACCTTCCGCCCGCCCCGCGTTCGTTGTCACGCCCGCGCGTATCATGAAGGTGCCATGACTGACACCGTACTCATCGTGGACGACGAGGAGTCCGTCCGCCGGACGTTCCAGGAGTGGCTCACCGCCGCCATGCCGGAGGCGCACGTGTTCGCCGTCCCGGACGCGGAATCGGCGCTGCGCGTCGCCGACGAGCACGCGGTCGATCTCGCCGTCCTCGACTGGAACCTCGGCTCCGGTTCCGACGGCCTCCGGCTGCTCGAAGACCTCGTCGAGTTCCGCCCGGACATCGTCGCCATCCTCGTCACCGGCTTCGCCCACCAGGCGACGCCGCTCGACGCGCTCCGCATGGGCGTCCGCGACTACCTCGACAAGAACCAGGACCTGAACCGCGAAGGGTTCGTCGCCGCGATCCGCCGGCAGCTCGACCGCATCCGCCCCGCGAAGCAGCAGCGCGAACTGAACCGCCGGCTGTCCGCGTTCCGCGAGGCGGTCGAGAAGGTGCTGCCGATCGTCCAAACGTCGGCCGCGTTCAACGACCCGGTGCCCTTGCCCGCCGCGGTAAAATCCCTCCTGCGGTTCGTGATTCGCGGCACGCGAGCCGCCGACGGCGCGCTCATCGTCCGCCACACGGCCGCCGACGGCACCGAATCGACCGCCGCCTACGGCTCCGACGGCGAGATGCTGCCGACGCCCGCGGTGCCGTTCGCCCGGTCGCTCGCGGCCAGCGTCATCGGGTTCCAGGAGCCGGTCGCGCTCAACGACTTCAACCCGAAGGCACTCGGCCCGATGGAGCTGCTGCCGTTCGAGGCGAACCGGTCGTGCATCCTCGCGGCCCCGATCCCGGTGGGCAGCGAAACGGTTGTCGTGGTGGAGTTGTTCGATAAGGCTGCGCCGGGCTTCAGCGACGAGGACCGGCGGTTGCTCGCGTCCGCGGCGGAGGTGGGCGCGGACCTGCTCCGGCAGGCGGTGGCCGAACGCCAGACGCACCGGTTGTTGTTCGACGCGGTGGGCGCGGCGCTCGAAGCGACGGCGCACCTGACCGACGCGACGAGCGCCCCGGACGCCGCCCCGCCGCCGTCGGTGATGGCGCGGCTCCGCGAGGGACTGCGCGCGGATTCCAACGCGACCGCCGACGCGGACACCACGCTGCGGTTGGTCGAAGCCGTGCGCTCGCTCGCGGTGCGGCACGGGCCGAGCGCCGTGGAGCATTGTGTGAAGGTGGTCAACGATCTCCGCAAGCTTCTGGACGAGATAACAGGTACGGCATGACGAGTCCTTCCCCACCGGCGAACGCACCCACGGTGTTCGATCGACTGTTCGCGCTGCTCACCCCGGACAGCATCTTCGGCGACCCGCGCGCGACGGGCGAGGGCGTCGCCGTCGCCGTGATCGACTCGGGCGTGGAGCGCGCGGTCCTCGAAGACAAGTTCCGCGCCGCGGGCACGCCGATTCAGACCATCGAGGGCGCCATCTTCCGGCCTACCGGCCCGCCGCTGCCGTACACCGGCCGGCAGTCCAGCCCGCACGGCACCACGGTCGCGGACATCATCCTCACGCTCGCGCCGCGGGTGAAGCTGTACTCCGCCGACGTGTTCGGCCCGGCCGGGTCGTGCGAGGTGGAGACGGTGATCGCCGCGCTGCGGCACGCCATCGACGTGTGGAAGGTGAAGGTCGTGAACCTGTCGCTGGGCGTGCCCGAGCACAAGCTCCAGCAGCTCCCGCGGCGGCAGCAGTTGCTCCGGGCCATCGAGGACGCGTACTTCCGCGACATCCTGGTGTTCGCCGCGGCGCACAACGAGCACCCGCTGACGCGGAGCTACCCGGCCGCGTTCGCGCCGCCGCTCATCTCGGTGGACAAGGGGCTGTTCGCCGACCCGCTGGGGTTCGCGTACAAGCTGACCGAGCACGTCGAGTTCCAGGCGCACGGGAAGGGGTACCTCGGCCCGCTGGCGCGGGAGCCGGCGACGAGTTGGGCGACGCCGCACCTGGCCGGGATCGCGGCCCGCATCCTGTCGCTGAAGCCGGACCTGAAGCCGTTCGAGATCAAGACCGTACTGTACTGGCTGTTCCGGAGCGGGAGCGGCCCACACTGAAGATTTCCTCTCCCGAATTGACTACCGCGGCGCCGATGGTATACTGCCGGTGGGTCGTGAAGCGATCCAACTCGTTTGATCTCTTGCCCCGTCCGGCCAGCCGCAAGGCCCCGGCGGGGGTTTTTCATACCCACTTCGTCTGCTACGCCTCCATCAACGGTTCTCACGAAGCCGCGCGCCTACGTCTTTTTCGACGGGCAGAACCTGTTCCACGACGCGGAACGCGAGTTCGCCGTTCCCCATCCCGATTTCGACCCGTTCTTGCTCGCCAATCTGGTGTGCGATCAGCGCGGGTGGGATCTGCGCCACGTCCGGTTCTACACCGGCGTCCCGACGGAACAGCAGAGCCGTCCTTGGTCGGTGTTCTGGGCGAACAAGGGCGCGGCGATGAAGCGAATGGGGGTCGAGGTCGTGACGCGGAAGCTCAACTTCAAGACGATCTCGATTAAGCTGTACGATCAGGTGACGATCTACCTTCCAGACGGGAGCGTGTACCCCGGCCGGCTCCACTTCGACAACACGGCGGAAGCGCCGGAGGGCGTCATCCTGGAAGCGGTCACCTTCACCGAAAAGGGGATCGATGTCCGCCTCGCCGTTGACATGATCCGCTTTTTCCGCGAAGGGCAGTACGACGCGGCCGTCGTCTTCTCGCGAGACAAGGACTTGGCCGAGGCGATTGACGAGGTGAAACGACTGGCCGGCGACCCGAAGAAGGTCACCCTCGCGAGCGCATTCCCGTCGAAGGACGGAACCGGCTCCGGCATCCCGGGGACGATCCACGTTCCCATTTCACGGGCCGACTACGACGCGTGCCGCGACCCGCGGAACTACTTCCCGCGTGCCTGAATCCGTGGTTCGCTCCGAACGCGGCGCGGGCCGGGTGAAGTTCCCCTCCCCGGCCCGCGCCGCGTTCGGTCTCGCCCGTGCGCCTCAGTCGGTGTTACGGCCGCCGGACTTCGCGTTCTCGTCCAGCTTCTTCTTCTGATCCTCATTCTCCTCGTACTTGAATTCCTTCTTCAGCAGTTCCAGCACCGACTGGCGGGCCTTGTTCACGGTCTCGTCGCGGAACATGTTGACGATCCCGCGGGCACCGCCCAACTGGCCGAACACGTCCGGCGTGAACTCGCTCCGCTCCCGCAACCGCCGGTCCATGAGCGCCGCCACGTAAAACGTGTCCTTCGGCGCGTCGGCCAACACCAGCACCGTCTTCGCGCCCTTGTCGCGGTTGTCGAGGAGCGCGGTCACCATCTCCACCGTCGGGTACGGGATGTCTTCGGACTCGGACAGCCCGAACTGCTGAAGCCCCGCCGTCGGCGACATCATGCTCGCCGGGCGCGGCACGAGCGGGGCCACTCCCGAAATCGGGAACAGCCGCGCCCGCTCGGCCACCTTCGGGTCTTTGATCGTCAGTTGCAGGTCTTGCATCAGTCGGTTCAGCAGCAGCGGGTCCGTGTTCGGGCTGTTGCGGATCGTGGCCGCCACCGCGTTCGCGTGGGCCGACGCCAGCTTGCGCGCCTCCAGGCGCTTCCACGCGGCCACCACCGCCGGCCGGGCGGTGATCAGGTTCAGCTTCTTCGGGGCCACGTCCTCGGTGCGCCAGACGACGTACCGCGGCTGGCCGTCGCGCTCCTCGCGGGCCTGGGGCGGGTACGTGTCGGCCAGGTACGTGCCCGTCGTGGGGCCGCTGCGCCGCGCCGGCCCCATGCCGAACATGTCCGGCTCCGACCGCCAGAAGAACGACCGGCCGAACGGGAAGTACGGCTCGGCCCCGCCGTGGGCGCGCATGAACTTGGCCTGGAGGACGCTCGACTTGTGCGCGTCGAGCAGCGGCTTGAGGCCGGGGTCGTCTTCGAGCGCCCACTCGTCGCGCGGCGCGGTGGACGCCCCGGTTTGGGCCAGCCCGCGGGTCGCGACGAACTCCTTGATGTACTTCTCCACCGCGGCCTTGTCCTTCGGCTTGTCGTTCTCCGACATCTTCTTCAGTTCGTCGATGAAGCGGGCCACGTCGCCCTTCTCGCGGAGCTTCTCCTGCTCCGGGTCGCGGGAGGTCTGCGGCTCGCCGAACGCGAGCACCCTGGCCCGCTTGTCGGTCGTGTTCTTCAGCAGTTCCGGCCGCAGCGCCTCGATGGGCAGCGGCTTCGGCTCGTTCGCCCGGTACTGGGCGATCCCGCCGACGGCCGTCTGGAGCAGCGCCGGGTTGGGGATCGCGCTAAGGACCAGCGGCAGCCCGGTCACGATCCGGTCGCGGATCTCGTACGCGAGCGGCGCGGTCATCGCGAGCGTGACGGCCGAACCGGGGGAGCCGAACCCGGCCGTCTGGCCGACGAACGCGCCGACCGTCGCGGCGACCACGCCGGGCCGCACCACGCTCGTCGGGAGCAGCGGGTCGTCGGCCTCGCGGGACGAGAACTTGAACCGCGGGGCGAGCGTGGACTTCTCGTAGTTCTTCTGCTTGTGCTGTTCGTTGAACTCCGTGACGTATCCGAAGTACGCGGCGTCCACCGCCGGCTCCTTGATGCTCAGCGGCGCGACCGCCCCGGCGACCCAGGTGCCGACGGCACCGGGCAGCGGCACCGCGAGCGCGCCGGACGCCTTCGCCATCACCTCGCCGACCTTGATCTGCTCGGCCGCGAGCTGCTTGTAGTACGGCTCGTCGCCCGTGATCGCGAGCCAGCCGACCGCGATCTTCCGCGGCTCCTTGATGCCGGGCGTCTCGCTCTTCGGGTTCGGTTCGGCGTCCGCGTACTTCTTGAACAGTTCGTTCACCTCGGCTTCGGTCGGCTCGCCGGTCACCTTGTCCACGAACGCGGCGGCCGGCACGGCGAGCACGTCGTAGGTGGCCGGGCTGGTCTGCTCGCGGTAGAACTCGAACATCTCGTACGGGGCGGCGAGCGCCGGCCCGCGGTGGTACCGGGCGTCGTGGCCGAGGACGGCCGTTTGGGCCGCCCGCACCTTAAATTCGCTCGCCAGCGCCAGCAGGCACGCGTCCATCGTGAACCCCTGCGTTTGTTGCAGGATCTTCCGCACCTCGACGTCCGACTTGAAGAAGTTGTAGAACTCGTTCTGGATCAGCTTCTTCGCGTCGTCCTTGCCGAACCGGATGCCGAGTTGGTCGGCCTTGCGCTCCCACAGCATGAACTCGACGAGGTCGCGCCGGGTCTTGTTCGGGGCGTTGATGAAGTAGTGCTCGCCCCCGCCCTCCTGGAGGTACTTGCTGAGCACGAACACGGTGCGGTACGCGCGGGCCACGTCCTTGTCCTCGCTCTTGGCGGCGGACGACTCGAGCGTGGCATCGACGGCCTGCTCGGCCATACTGATCTGCTGGACGTGCCGCCGCACGAGGTCGTTGCCCTGCGGGAAGTTCTGGACGAACCGCTGGAACTGCGGGTCGTTCAACTGGGCCATCGCCCCGAGTGCCCCTTGCGCCGCGTCGGCCATGTCCTTGCCCATCGGGCTAAGGCGTTCCCGCTGCTGGGTCGCGTACTCCGAGAGGGCGATCGCGGTCTGGCGGGCCGCGTAGTACATGAACCGGTTCGCCATCACCCGCTTGAACTGTACGCTCCGCGGTCCGCCCTCCAGTTCGCCGGCGGTGACCCTGTGCCCGTCGATCCGGCACACCTCTTCCTTCGACCCCTTGTTGGCACCGAGCCACCGCGTAAACGTCTCGAAGAAGTCGCCGCCGGCCACGCCGCTGGAGAGCGTGAAGACGACCATCACGAACACGGTGAGGACCGCGAACAGCGCCTTTTGGTTCCGCCGGAAAATGTTGAACGGGTTGTAGGCCATTGTCGTTCCTCGATTTGCGGCGGCGGCACCGGCCCGCCGGACGGCTGCGGGGGTTGACACCCCTCGTATCGCTGTACTAAGGGTGAGGGGCGCGTTCGGCCCTTCGGCAACCGACCTCGTACTCCGACCGGTCTACCGATTGTAGTGATTGTGCCGCCCGGAACCACTGGGAACGGAGACCTACCCCCCCCGCCCCCCTCCCTGAAGGGAAGGGGGAGGAAGACAAGGCCGACTCTGCGTTTATCGTGCGGCTCAATCGGAGCCTTCGATCCTCCCTGAAGGGAAGGGGAGCAAGAAGGCCAAGCATTGGGGCCAACCGCGAGCGCCAGCGAGCGAGTGTCTTCCTCCCCCTTCCCTTCAGGGAGGGGGG
>JAYUBA010001411.1:0-9959 GCA_043741075.1 Frigoriglobus sp. | reverse complement strand
CCAGATGCCGGTGCGCGGGCCGCGCAGCGCCTCGCCATTGAGAAACCGTTGGAGGTCGTCGGCCAGCGCCGCGGCGGTCGCGTACCGCTCGGCCGGTTCCTTCGCCAGACACTTGCGGCAGATCAGGTCGAGGTCGCGGGGGACGCCGCGGATGCGCCGGGTGACCGGCTCCGGCTCTTGCTCGACCACCTGCCGGATGACGGACCACGCGTCGCCGCCCGTGAACGGGACGGACCCGCACAGGCACTCGTACAGGATGACGCCCAGCGCGTACACGTCGGCGGCCGGGCCGATGTTCTTCGTTTCGCCTTTCGCCTGTTCGGGTGACATGTACGCGGGCGTGCCCATCACGGCGCCGGTCTGGGTCAGTTCCGCGCCGCCGCGCTTCGCCAGCCCGAAGTCCATCACCTTCGGCTCGCCCCACGCGTCCGGCGGGGCGTTCGCGGGCGGGGCGTCGAGGAGCACGTTGTGCGGCTTGAGGTCGCGGTGAACGATCCCACGGTCGTGGGCGGCCTGAACCCCGCGGGCGACCTTGATGAGCAGTTCGGCCGCGGCCTCGGGTTCCATCTTCCCCGCCGCGCGGAGGCGCTGGGAGAGGCTGCCGCCCTCCAGACATTCCATCGCCATGAACGGGTGACCGTCCGCCTCCCCGCTGTCGAACACCTGGATCACGTTCGGGTGCTTGATCTCGGCGACCGCCTGGGCTTCCGCGACGAAGCGGGCGAGTTCGCGCGAGTCGGCGTGCTGCGCGCCGAGGACCATCTTGAGCGCGACGACGCGGTTCAGCTTCAGGTGCCGGGCTCGGTAGACGACGCCCATGCCGCCGCGGCCGAGTTCGCCGAGAACCTCGTAGCCCGGAACGAACACCCTGCCCGGCGGGGGCACCGCGCCGATCGCGCGGGCCGCCTGGGTGGGCGTCTGGGCAAGCGTTTCGGCGTGCGGCGCGGGGGCGGAGTCGTCGGCCGCCGTCTCCGCGGCCGGGCCGGCGGGGTCGGTGGTGCCGGGCGCGGGACGAGGAAGCGCCGGTTGGGTTTCGTCGTTCATAGTGTCCGTGCGGGGACCGGGGGCGGGGCGGGACGCGATCCCGCCGGCGCCAGTATACAACGCGGACGCGCGCGAATTGCTGGAAGGAGGTCGGCAACCGGATTCCGGACCGCGGTCATCCGGAATCGTGCCGAACGGTCACCCCCTGCTTTGGTTTGACCTCCCCCCTTGAGGGGGAGGTCGGCGAGGCTTTGCGAGCCGGGGGGGGTGAAGCGACACGAATGGAGTAACGTCTCACCCCCACCCGCTGCGGTCGCAGAGCCGACCGCAGCGACCTCCCCCTCAAGGGGGGAGGTCGAAACCACTACTGGCCTCGAGCGCCCGGCCCGCGGTCAGTCGGTGGTGGTGCGGTTCAGGCGCGCGAGGACTTCGTCCATCAGGTCGGGGCCGTTCACCCGGTGCGCGGCGTCGTGCGGGCACGCCTGCACGCAGAACGGCTCGTCCCCGCCGCACAGGTCGCAGTTCACCGCGCGGCGGGCCGCGGTCACGTGCGGGTTGCCGCCCGCCACGTCCGCCGCCGCCGCGTTCGGCGTCCCCCGCGGCACCATGTGGATCGAGCCGTACGGGCAGTTCCGCTCGCACAGCCCGCACCCGATGCAGTGGTCCTCGATCACCACCTCCAGGTGGTCGCCCTGGCGGTGGATCGCGTCCACCGGGCACCCGTCCATGCAATACGGCTTGTGGCACGAGCGGCACGAGGTGGCGACCAGGAAGTCGCCGAACCGCAGCCCCTCGCGGAGCAGCCGGGCGTTGCCGTCGTGCGAGTCGGCGCACGCGCGGGTACACTCGTCGCACCGGGTGCAGGTCTTCAGGTCGAGGACGAGCAGCCGCTGGCCCTGGTACAGCCCCTGGCGCACGTACTCGCGGAGCACGCCGGGAGGCGGGGTGCCCTTCACGCCGGGCACCGCCGGCCGCTGCACGCCCTTCAGCCCCTCGCGCAGCGCGGGGAACTTGGCACACAGCTCGCGGAACACCGGGCCGGAGACGCGGATCAGTTCCACCGGGTCCAGGGCCGCGACGGTCGCGGTCCGCACCCCCGGCCGGTCGGCCAGCAGCGCGCCCTCGCCGAAGTAGTCGCCGGCGGCGAGCAGCCGGAGCACCTGCTCGCCCCCGCCGGCGGTGGTGAACACCCGCACGGTGCCGAGCCGGACGATGTAGAACGCGGCGGCCGGGTCGCCCTCGGCGACGATCGTCTCGCCGGCCGCGGCGCGGCGGAACTCGACCCCCGCGGTGAGCAGGAACATGATCGCATTCTGGCGGTCCTCCGAGGTGAGGGCGGCGAACAGTCGGCCGTACGTCACGCTCGTCTGGATCGCGCGGAACGTGTACATCTCTTCCAGGTCGTCCCGCGCCGCCTCGGACCGCTGCATCATGTCCAGCAGGTTCCGGGTCACCTCGTACACCACCACCGGGCCGCGGGCGGCGGCGTCCCGGACCCCCTTCGGCCACCGGTTCTCGTCGTACTCGAGGGCGAGTTTCGGGTTGTCCAGTTCGGCCACGCACACCACGGTCGCGCCGCGGCGCTGCTGGGTCAGGCACGCCATCTCGCCCATCACCAGTTCGTCGCCGGACGCGACGCGGAGGATCGCGCCGAAGTCGCCGTCCGCCTCCGGCTTGCGGCCCAGGCCGAACAGGTTCTCGAAGAACCCCTTCTTGCGCGGCGGCTTCGCGCCGCGGGCGTAAATCTCGAACGTGCCGGTGCCCTGGAGCAGGAACGCGGTGCTCCCGTACTCGCCCTCCTTGCACAGCACCTTCTTCTCGCCCGGCTCGATCTCCCAACGCCGCACCGACCCCTCGTTCCACTTGAGGTACGAGTACGGGATGGAGCGGAACGGGAACACGACGCGGGAGCCGCGGGTCGGGCTTTCGTACACGAGCCAGATGTCCCGCATCTCGTCGGCGGTGAGGAACCCGGACGCGGCCGGGAACGAGGTGTTCGGGTTCACCGGGATCTGCTCGGGCGAGTCGTCCCAGGCGCGCGGCTGCACCCGGCGGCGGAGCGACAGCGCCCCGGTCGGGCAACTGTTCATGCACTCGCCGCACTGCACGCAGTTGGACTCGCCCATGAGCGCGTCCAGGTCGAAGCTGATGCGGGTGCCGTACCCCTTGCCCGTGTGCCCGATCACCTTGAACGGCTTCACCTCGGAGCACGCCCGCACGCACCGGTCGCACAGGATGCACCGGTCGTGATCGACGACCACGGTGCGGGACGAGTACGGGGAGTGGTCGTCCACCTCCTTGTTCCAGTCCTTCCACGCCCGGTTCGCCTCCGGCCGGCGCTCGTCCTCGACCGCGGTCGGGGCCAGCGGGAGCGGGAACCGGCGGGACTTCTCGCTGATCTCGTAGGGGTGGTTGCGGCTCGGCAGGGCCGGGTCGCGGCGCAGGCTCGCGCGCACCGTGTCGGGGGTCACGTCGAGCGACCGGGCGACGGTGCTGAGTTCTTCGTCGTACCGGCGGGCGGTGCCGAGTTGCTCGTGGCAGTGGTCGGCGACGAGGAACTCGGCGAGCAACCGCACCGCGTCGTTCACGTCGGTCGCGGCCCGCTCGATGACCTTCTGATCGGCCTTGTCCTTCGCGTCGGGGTTGTACCCGCCCAGCCCGGCGCGGGTGGTCACCACCATGCCGGTGTCCACCTTGTGCTGGCACGCCGGGACCAGCTTGCGGGCCGGCGTCAGCTTCCCCTTCTTCATGCTGGAGATGTGGACCGAGCACATGCGGCACACGGCCACCGGGGTCACGTGCCGCTGGTGGCACAGCACCGGGATACGGGTCTTCAGCTCCTCGTCGGACCACACGCCCCCGGCGACGAGCATCGACGCGGCGTCGTGGATGGTGGTGGTGCGCGGGACCAGTTCGCCGTCGGTGTCGCGGAGGCGGTTGCCTTGCGAGTCGGTCTTGGGCACGGCGCGGGGCACCTGCACCTCGTACCCGTCGATGACCACGTTGACGATCTGGTTGAACCGGTCGCGGGTCTCCTTCTCGCGGCGGACGAGCACGTCGTTGTCGTCGCGCGCGAAGAGCGACTCCTCTTCGCGGCCGAGCGAGATGTCGGGGTCGGCGTAGTCGGGCATTTGGGTAACTCACTCGTGTTCGAGCCGAACGGAAGGAGGCATTCGCCCCAACGGGGCGTCGGGAAATAGCCCAGGGCGCAAGCCCTGGGCCCGCGGCGCACCAAGCCCAGGGGCGAAGAACAATACCGGGTGCCGGCTTACGTCCCCGGCTTCTTCTGGAAGTCGGCCGCGAAGTACGCCAGCGCGGTCGCCAGCGGGAACGGGGCGACGTACCCCAGGCCGCAGATCGAAGTCAGCTTCAGCGTCTTGGTGATCTGCTCGATGACCGTCTTCGCCGCAGCGGCCTCGGCCCCGACCGGCGGCGCCCCCGCGTCCCGCCGGGTCAGCAGGTCGTTGCCGATTTGTACCAGCTTCTGCGACCCGAGGCGACACGGGACGCACTTGCCGCACGACTCGTTGCGGTAGAACTCGGTGAAGTTCACCGCCTGCTCGAGGATGTCCACGTCCCCCGCGTACACCACCAGCGCCGCGCCGAGCATCGGCTCGACCGGTAACTTGAAGGCCGACTCCATGTTACGGTAGAACGTGAGGTCGAGCGGCACGTCGAGCAGGTCCAGGGTCTTCGCGCCGAGGGGCACGTGCGTCTGGAGGAACCACTCCATGTACGCGGCGTCGGTCGCGGACCGGTCGCCGATCCGCTTCACCACGTCGGCCCGCTTCTGCGCGTCGAGCTTCGGGTCGATGGGAATCTTCGCCGGCAGCAGGCCCCCGGACGGCCCGGAGGTGGCGACCGCGCGGAGCGGGCCGTTGATGATCCCGCCGCAGTACTTCTTGTCGGTCAACAGGTCGCGCAGGGGCAGCCCGATGGCCACCTCGTACACGCCCGGCCGGGCCACGTCGCCGCTGACGGAGAACAGCCGCCGGCCGCCCATCTTCACCTTGCCCTCGGCCGCGAGCCGCCACCCGCCCTTCTCGTACATGCCGCCGCCGAACAGCACGATGCCGGGCGCCCACGCGAGCGTCTCCACGTTGTTCACCACGGTCGGGCGGTCGCGCAGCCCGTTGGTGGTGAGTTCGGGCGGGCGGTTCCGCGGCTGCCCGCGGCGGTCTTCCATCGCCTCGATGAGCGCCGACTGCTCGCCGCAGATGTACCCGCCGGGGCTTTCGAACACCTCCACCGGGAAGTTGCGGCCGGTCTCGTTGATGTCGTCGCCGCACGCGTTGAGCCGGCCGGCCCGCATGATCTCCTCGCGGACGGCGTGGATCTGCTCGTGGTACTCGTGGCGGATGTAGATGTAGCCCGCGCTGGCCCCGGTCATAAGGCCCGCCAGGATAACGCCTTCGACGACGAGGTGCGGCATCCGCAGGAGCAACTCGCGGTCCTTAAAGGTGCCCGGCTCGCTCTCGTCGCCGTTGCACACGACGTACTTCTCGGTGCCCGGCTCGCGCCACACGTCGAGCCACTTCTGGTACGCCGGCGCGCCGGCCCCGCCCATGCCGAGCAGGTTGGCGGTCTTCAGCTCCCACAGCAGCGGGTGGTACTTCTGGACGTAGGCCTCGAGTTCCTTGCCGCCCATCTCGCGGGGCGGGGACAGGAGCGGGCGGGTGAGGTTCTTGAGGTAGTCGGTGAACCGCTTGACGGCGCGGTAGTCGCGGGGCCACTTCTGGCGGCCGTACACGTCGAGGGACCAGCCGGCGGCCACGACGGGCGGCTCGCCGGGGGCGACCGGCCGGGCCTCGTGCGGCCGGTTCTCGTTCGTGAAGGGCGCGTACGTGATGTCCGGGTCGGCCGCCGGCGGCGCCTCGCCGGCCGCGAGCGCGCGGAGCACGGTCTCCAGTTCGGCCTGGGAGCGCTTGGCGTACACCCAGGCGTGCTCGCCGTCGGGCATCGGCCGCACCTCGACCCACACGGCCGGGGCGCGGTCGCACCGCCCCAGGCACGACACCCCTTCGACGCTCACCTTCTCGCCGGTCTGCTCGGACAGTTTCGCCGCGAGTACCGGCAGCCCGGTCGCCCCGTCGAGCAGTCGGGCCGCGCCGCGGAGGTGGCACGTCACGTCGCGGCACACCCGCATCTCGATCTTGGGCGGGTTCGTGCGCTCGAGGATGAAGGCGGGGAAGTAGCTCGACACCTCCTCGACGCGGTACAGCGGCACGCCGCTGTCGCGCGCGAGCTTCTTGAGCTCGTCGTCCGGGAGGAAGCCGAACCGGTTCTGGATCTCGCGGAGCCGCTGAACGATCATCGCGAACCCTTCGTGAGTGGGCAGTGGGCAGTGGGCAGTGGGCAGTAAAGACGCGCCACTCCCCCTGCGATGCTGCCCTCTCTGCTGTGCTTTTCTGCCCACTGACCACTGCCCACTGACCACTTCTTCCGCTACTTCCCCTTGAGCCAGTCGGCCAGTTCGCGCGGCTCCTTCGGGAACCGGGACGCGGCCCCGCGGCCCTGCATGGGCAGGTCGCCGTGGTGGTACCGGTGGCAGTCGGTGCAGTTGTGCCGCACCCCGCCGCCGGACACGACGGTGTCGTTCACCGTGACCTTGGAGCCGGCCGGCGCGTGGCACGACTGGCACGCCTTGAGGCCGAGGATGTTGTCCTTCACCGGCTCCTTTTCCACCAGCGCGGTGCCGGGCGCGTAAGCGGTCGCGGTGCCGGGGTGGCACGTCGCGCACGTAGTGCCGCGGTGGGCCGAGTGGTTGAACCGCGCGTGCGTAAACCAGACCGTGCGGTCGGGCACCCGCTCGACGCGCATCGTCAGCGCCGTGCCCGCGACCGGCGCGCCCGTGTCGTGGCACTTCGCGCAACTCGGCGGGCTGACGACGGGCCGGCCCGGCGGGGCCTTGGGCCCTTCGGTGAACAGGTGGTTCTTGGCGCCGGCGGTGAGTCGCGCGACCTCCGCGTTCAGCGCCTGGGCGGCCGGGTTCGGCCGGTCGGGCTGCCCGCCCGGCACCGGGCGCTCGGCCAACTTGGGGTGCTTCTCCGCCAGGAGTCGCTTCAGGTATCCGGCCTCCAGGTCGGCGACCAGTTCGGTCGGCTGCTTGCCGTGGGCGACATCGAACGCCTTAACGAACGTGTCGGCCGCGCCCTCGGTCCGTTGGGCCGGCGCCTGGAGCGGGTGACACGCGCGGCAACTGAGTTCGTAGCTCACCGGCTGGAAGTACGCCCCGTCGGCCCGCGGCGGGAGGAACGCGCGGGCCGGCTGACCGGCCGCGGTCAGCCCCTGCTTCAGGGCGTCGAACTGGGGCGTGCCGGTGCCGGAGTCGAGCGTGTGGCACGAGGCGCACTGGAGGCGGACCGCGTCGTCGGTCTGGCCCGGCTTGCGATACCGCTCGCCGACGCCCGCGCCGAACCGCGCGTCGAGGTCCGGGAGCGTCATCTTCATCGACAGGCCGGGGTCCATGTGGAACGCGTGGCTGAACTTCAGCGTGCGGGCCGGGGCGCGGTCCAGGGAGCGGAACTCTGGGTGGTCGGTGGCGAACCCGGTGATCGCGTTCTGGTACGGCGGCTCGCCCTTGGCCTTCGTCAGCGACTGGTCCGCGTGGTGCCACTTGGCCAGGTCGCCGTGGCACCGGTTGCAGTCGGCGTCGGGGTGGCGCACGAGCGAGTTCAGCCGGCCGTTGTGGTCGTGGTGGCAGTTCGAGCACCGCTTGTGGAACTCGCGCGCGTCGTCGGTGGCGGACGCGTGGTGGGCGAACCCGGCGTCGCTCGGGCCGGCGTGGCACTTCCCGCACGACAGGTTGTGCCACCGGTCGCGGGCGCCGAACACGGACAGCGGGTTGAAGTCGAAGGTCTGCGACACGTGGCACGCGGCGCAGTTGTCGTCGAACGCGGCGTGCGGCCCGGCGAGCGGGCCGTGCGTGTGCGCGTACACGACCCGCGCCGGTTGAACCAGATCGACGGCGGCCCACCCGACGGACGCGGCGAACGCCGCCGCGGCCAGCACGTACTTCCACCGGCGGATCGCGTCCGGGCGCCGGAAGTACCCGCGCTTCCCGATGTACCGGTCCGACAGGTCGCGACTCGGAGAACGTGGCATCGCAGGCCCAGGAAACAGAGGACAGAAGACAGAGCAGACGGACGCGACGATCACCAATACTTCAGCGCGCGGACCGCGTGCAGGACCATGAGCGAGGACATCGCGACCGACAGCGGCAGATGCACCAGGAGCCAGTTGTGCAGCCAGAAGTTGAGCCGGGCCTGGGTGTCCCAGCGGCGGCGCAGGTCGGCGAGTTCCTGGAGCCGGTCGAGCGTGTCGCGGGCGCCCTCCGGGACCGCCTCGCGGAGCCGGGCGAACCGGAGCACCGCGTCCGACGGGGACGCGAGCGGGGACCGCGACCGGTCGCCGGCGTGGAGGTACGGGAGCAGCACCTCGTCGCGGAACGCGACCAGCTCGTTCGCGAGCGGCCCGCTGACGACCGGTTCGGCCGACTCCGCCTCCGGCGGCACGGTGACGAGCGCGGAGACGAGCCGCTGGGCCTCGTCGGCGTGGTAGTCGCCGAGCCGGTCGATCTGCGACGCGACCGTCTCGCCGGGGATCGCTTCGAGCATCTTCTGGGGGATCCACTGCTGCATGATGAGGCCCCAGATGCCGCTGGCGGTGACGAGCAGGAACAGGACCAGGGTGACGGTGGCGAGCGGCCCGCCGAACCCGAACCCGGCGTGGACGAGGATGACGGGCAGGCAGGCGAGGCCCATCCACACGTGCCACCGGAGCCACGTGCGGGTGCGGCCGAGGCGCTTGCCGCGGTACCACTTGCGCGGGAGGATGAGCATCTCGAAGACGACGATGGCACCGCCGATGATGCCGCAGGAGACGCCGAGGGTGCTGCTGGGTTGCGGGGGCCACCGCCACGCGCCGACGGCGGCCCCGGCGGCGGCGAACGCGACCCCGGCGAGGGTGACCCCGGCGGTGGCGAACAGGATGGCGACGATGCGCCCGCGCACCGTCTTCGTCTTGCCGACAAGCACTCTGCGGCTCCGGTTGCGGTACGTGGTGAGTGAGTCCGGTTCAGGATAGTAACTTAGCGGCGCGGGGCGGTCAACGATAGGAATTCGGAACGCGCGCCGGGTGCGCGGTGGCGGGGGTGCCGGGCTTCCGAAGCCGGACGCGCCGGGGTATAGTGACGTGTGCCCCTGGAGGAGACCATTCATGTCCACCGACGCGACGACGAGGAAACCGATCCGCCCGACCCCTCTAGGGGAGGCCCGACCACCGAGGCCGGACGCCGAAGCGAAGCTCCGCGCGATCGCGGAGGCGCAGGGCGTGGTGCTGGACGGAAAAGCTTACGAGCGAATGCTCGAAGCCGGGCGCGGCTTGGGGTACAGCGAGGAAGAGTTCGAGTGGTTTATGGAAATTCTCCGCGAGGCTCGCAAGGGACCGTAGGTGTGACATGGCAACGCGCCTGCTCGACACGAACATCGTGTCGTACATCTTGAACCGACACACGCTCGCTACCGTGTACCAACCGCACCTCGCGGGATACGATTCGGCGGTGTCGTTTCAGACACTGTCCGAGTTGATCTACGGCGGCGCTCTGGCCAGGTGGGGCGATGCCCGGTGGGCGGAACTCGAGGCGACGCTCGCCCCGATGACGGTGCTGCACAGCGACGAGGCGGTCTGCGAACAGTGGGCGTTGATTCGGGTCGCGCGGCGGGCGCAGCCGATGCCGGTCGCGGATTGCTGGATTGCGGCGACGGCACTGGCGTTCGGGTTGGAACTGGTCACGCACAACCCCGCGGACTTCCGGGGCATACCGGGGCTGGCGGTCGTCACCGAAGCCCCGTGAGCCGCGGCACTGGATGGGCGCGTCCGGTTCAGGATCGGAACTTACCGACACGAGCTGTTCAACAACTTGATTCGCCGCAGTATGCGAGAAGGCAAGAGAGTATCGGTTACCGCGCAGGGTC
>JAYUBA010001410.1:0-3079 GCA_043741075.1 Frigoriglobus sp. | reverse complement strand
CTCGCTGCCGACCTCCGTCGAGACCAGGACGCGGACGGTCGGATCCTCGCGGAACCGGCGCATGATGTCCCCCCGCTCGTCCCGGTCGGGCCGTTTGGGATCGGACGGGACGTCGCCGGCGATCCGCAGGGCCGGATACCCTTCGGCGGTCAGTCGGCGCTCCAGGTACCGAGACGTCCCGACGAAGAAGGTGAACACGAGTAACTTCGCGCCGGGCTCCTCCTGTTCCACGAGGCGGAGGAGTTCGACGAGCTTGTCGAACTTGGAATCCCGGCCGGGGGTCAAGAGCGGGGCCGGGGCGGTCGTCGGATCGGGCGGCAAAGCCCCGTCGGGCAGATCCGTCGGCAAGATGTCGGTCACCTCGACGGCGTCGTCGTCGGCCTTGGCGGTCGGGGTGGTCGATTCCACGGCGGCGGACAGGCAACTCGCCGCCTGCCGGGCCCGCTGGATCTGGCCGATGCTCATCGGCTGGTTGATCCAGCCGAGGTCGCCGGCC
Source organism: Frigoriglobus sp. (assembly GCA_043741075.1). Lineage (GTDB taxonomy): Bacteria > Planctomycetota > Planctomycetia > Gemmatales > Gemmataceae > Gemmata. The sequence continues at coordinate 2,583 of JAYUBA010001410.1, read as the reverse complement.
CCGCGAACCAACTTCCGGTACGCCTGGTCCTCCTCGGCGGTCCACTGACAGCGGAACACGCGGGCCGCCCGCACCGCGGCGACTTCCTGCACGTCCCGCTTCCGGGTCCGGGTGAGCACGGACGAGAGCGGGTGCAGATCCTGGACCCGCCGCTCGAGTTCGACCCACCCCTTCCCGTCCGGGGGTGGGGGTCCGTCCACCGCCCGAATGACCTCGGCGGCAAGCGGGTCGCGGTCCCCCGGCGCACCGGTTTCAAACAGGTCGCGGAGCAGATCCCGGGCGCGGGGCAGGTTCGTCGGCTCCTGGGTCCGGACCAGAAGCCCGGCCTCGTGGACCCTACGGTACCGCCGCAGCCGCTGGTCGAACACCTGATAGTCTCGGAACTCCGCCGGCCGGAGGGCCTGCAGCAGCGTGAACAGGTCGCGGTTGCCGAGGTGCAGCGGGGTGGCGGTCAGGAGCAGGGCGGCCCCGGCCGCCTCGCACAGTTCCCGCAGCATCCCAGACATCTGGGCGGACGGGTTGCGGGCGTGGTGGGCCTCGTCCACGATCAGCAGGTCGATGAACCCGATCTCGGCCAGGAACCGCTCGCGGAACTCCCGGTTGCGAAGGGTCTGCATGGAGGCCACGGCGCGCAGCCGGGTGCGGGTCGGGGTCCGCACGAGCCGGGTGAGGTACTCCTCCAGGTCGCCCCGGGTGGCGATGTCGAAGTCCTGGTCGAACTTGCGGCTCAGCTCGTCGCGCCACTTCTCCCGGAGCCGGGAGGGGCACACGACGAGTACCCGGTCGAGCGGCGCTCGGGCCTCCAATTCGGTCAAAATCAGCCCGGCCTCCACCGTCTTTCCGAGTCCGACTTCGTCGGCGATCAGCAGCCGCCGGTCGGGGGACTCCAGGATCTTGAGCAGCGGCTTGTACTGGAACGCCTCGAAGAGGATACGCTGTGCCCGGAACGCGTAGAGGGTGCTCTGGTCACTGTTGGTGACCCGCTCGACCGTCAGCGCGGTACGGAACGCGCGGAGCCGCCCCCAACTGCCCCGGGCGGTAATGCTCTCGAGGGACTCCGCGGGGCCCTCGAGGGCCTCCAGGTCATCCTCGACGACGTTCTCGATCCGCTTGCTGAACTGAACCCGGTACCAGTACTCGCCCATGTCCAAGATAGGATCGCGGTTCACCTGACCGAGTTCCTTTGTGGACCGGAGGAGTACCGTGTCGCCGGCCTTGAATCGCGGGTGATCGCTCATGGCGCAACTCTTAGCCCTCGACCCGTAGAACCCCGTCACCGACGCGCCGCGCTTGCGCTTCGGGGCCGCGCGGTATCTCCTGCGCGTGTCTGTGTGCAGAAGCGGCCACGGCACTATAGCACGAGAGTCGCCCCATCTCCTCCCGCGCGGTGAATCAGCACGCTACCCTGGTCGGCTCGAGCGCGGCAAACACCTCGCGGTGGATCTCCCACCCGTCGAGTACAGGGTCCGGGTCGTACCCCAGGAGCGCGGCGGTCGGGGGCGGGGGGTAATTGTCCACCAAGTCGCGGTCGCCCGCCCGGCCCACCACCACGCACGCCTGCCGGTGACGGGTGAGCAGCACGCACATGCGGCCCGGGTCGAGGTGGAACTCGTCTGCTTCGGGCAGCCCGGACAGCGGGTGCCACACGAACCTCACCTCGAACTCCAGACCCGGGAGTTTGTTAGCCGTTTCGACGACCACGTCACACAAGCCTCGCGCGTCCAGGGCGGCGCGCAAGTGGTCCTTCTGGTCGTTGTGGCTCACTCCGACCGCCACTTGCGCGGGCGCGGGCGCGGCCGGCGCCGGCCGGCGCTCGCACCGCGCCTTCGGGTCGCGTTCAAACAGCCGCTCGACGAGGCCCGCGATCAACTCCACCGCCTCCGGATCGGCCTGCAACACAGCCGCCCGCGGCAGTTCCACGTGCGCCCAACCGCCCACGGCGGCGCGGTCGAGGACGGGGTCGAGGCGGCGGTTCGGCGCGCCGCCCTTGCCCAGCCGCAGCGCGCGCACGCCGGGCAGGACCGCGGAGCGGAACGCGAGGTCGGGGTAGAACAGTCGGGCCACCGCAGCCGCCCGCGGGTCGAGCCGGCGGGTGATCGGGAGCCGGTGGACCGGTGTGTGCGGGTGGTTGCGGAGTAACACGCCGACCGCCGTTTGGAGGGGATCCTCCGGGAGTCCGCGCCACCGGCCCGGATCGGCCACCGTGGCAAACGGGTTGATCGGCCCCGAGTCGCCCACCAGCAAGTGAACCGGTGCGAGGTCGCCGACCGCGAAGTACTTGGCCGGGTCCGCCTGGTACGCCTCGTCGATCAGCAGCACGTCGAACGGGGCCAAGTCGCCGCGGGCGAACGCGTCGCCGAGCTTGCTCAGCGTCCCCGCGATCAGGTCGTGGCCGCTGGCGTCCTTGGCCTTTGCCTCGCGCACGCCGGGCAACGCCGCGACCGCCGCCGGCAGTGTCACGTCGCTCGCCGGCACGAAGGTGACCGCCCGACCAGGCCCGGCGGCGCGGTGGCGGGTTGCGACCGCCCGCACCAGCCCGAACACCTGCTCGTTGGTCGGGGCGGCGACGGCCACCCGCAGCCC
>JAYUBA010001409.1:0-3081 GCA_043741075.1 Frigoriglobus sp. | reverse complement strand
GGGAGCCGTTCGCGGTGCGGTGCCGGTGGCGACAGCCGGACGTACTCACCGGCAAGCCGTTCCTCGGCGACCTTCCCCGCGACAGCGGCCCCTCGCGGGTGTCGTGGGCGAACGAGCCGTTCCGCCGCGGGTTCGGCTGGGCGCTGGACGTGCGCTTCCTCATCCACTGGCCCGACCTCGCGGAGCCGCTGTTCGACCGCGAGCCGATCGGGAAGGTCGGCTTCTGGAGCGGCACGCTCGACGCGTGGCGGCGGGTCGCGGCGTCCGGGTGCGTGCGGCACTTCCGCGACCTCGCGTTCAACTTAAGCCCCATCGAGGCGCTGCGGGCGCTCCGCGACGAGCCGGCCGCGTGCGGCGTCACCGACCTGCGGTTCGGCCGGGCGAGCGGCACCGGGATGCCGGAGGTGATCGAAGACCTGCTCCACGCGCCGCTCGGCCGCGCCGTCCGCGGGCTGCACTTCCACACCGGGTACGAGTCGCTGAACGAACTGATGGACGCGCTCAACCTCGGCGGCCCGCTGGAGCGGCTGTCGTTCTCGGTGATGGGGCTGACGGCCGCCCACATTCGACGGCTGTTCGCCGGTCCGGCCGGGGCGGCGCTACAGGAACTGCGCCTGCGCAACGAACCGCTCGGCGGCGACGGGTTGCACGCGCTGGCCGCAGTGCTCCCGGCCGGGATTCGCGACCTGGAGTTGTCCGGCATCGGCACGCGCGCGGACGGCCTGGAGGCGCTGGCCCGGTGCGACAACGTGTCGAGCCTTCGGCGGCTGAGCCTGAGCCGCAACCCGCTCACGCCGCGTGCGGCGAAGGTGCTGTCGCTGTCGCGGTCGCTCGCGGGCTTGCGGTCGCTGGACCTGTCCGAGTGCCGCATCGGGGACAAGTCGGTGCGGCACGTGGCGCAGTCGAAGTACTGGCGGAACCTGGTGGAACTGGATCTACGTAAGAACCCGATCTCGGCGGCTGGGGTGAAGCACCTGCTCGACGCGCCGGTGCCGCCGGACCTGACCGCGCTGGTCCTCGACGGCGACCCGCTGGGCGGCGACGGCCGCTCCGCGCTGGCGAAGAAGTACGGGGCCGCGGTGGTGTTCACCGCGACCGAAGTGCCGGGCTGGTGACGCCCGGCGAGTCGTAGAACAGAAGCATCCACTCAACCGCCGTCGGGGGTTCGATGAGCACGCTGCCCGAAGGACCGCCGGACGCGACCCTGCCGGCCTCACGCCCGCCGGCGTGGACCAACCTGCCCGACGCGCCCGTGCCGGCCCGCGTCGGCGACTTCGAGATCCTCTCCAAGCTCGGCGAAGGGTCGTTCGGGCAGGTGTTCCTCGCGCGCCAGGTGTCGCTCGGCCGCAACGTCGCGCTCAAGGTGATACGCGAGCCGTACGCCGGCGACCGCGGCGAGGGGCAGTTGCTCGCGGGGCTGGAACACGACCACATCGTGAAGGTGTTCTCCGCGTTCGCCGATCCCGCGACCGGGATGCACGGCCTGTGCCTCCAGTACGTGCCCGGCGCGGACCTCGGCGTCGTCATCCGCCGCGTGTACGACGGCGGGGGCGCGCCGGAGTCGGGCCGGGCGCTGCTCGCCGCCCTCGACGCGACCCGGCGCGGCGACCCCGGCTTCGACCCGGCCGCGCTGCGGGACCGCGAGGCGCTCGCGGCCGACGACTTCCCGCAGGCGGTGTGCCGCATCGGCGGGCGGCTGGCCGAGGCGCTCGCGTTCGCCCACGCGCACGGCATCTTGCACTGCGACATCAAGCCGGGGAACATCCTGCTCACGCCCTACGGGCGGCCGATGCTCGCCGACTTCAACGTGGCGTTCGACCGCACCCGGCACGCGCCCGCGGACACGCGCTACGGCGGCACCCTCGCGTACATGGCCCCGGAGTACCACGCGGTGATGCTCGGCCGCCCCGGCGGCAGCGCCGACGAGCGGTGCGACATCTTCTCGCTCGGCGTGGTGCTGTACGAACTGGCGACCGGCACGCGCCCGCGCAAGCCGCTTCCCACCGGGACCGCGGAAACGATCCTGCCCGCTTCGACCGACCCGACCGCGACGAACCCGCCGGCCGCGCCGGCCGTTACCAGTGCGGGCGCGGACGGCGACCCGCTGGCGCGCGTGCCCCGCGAACTCGCCGCGGTGATCCGCCGGTGCCTCGACTCCGACCCGGCGCGGCGCTACCAGACGGCCGGCGAACTGGCCGCGGCGCTGTCCGGGGCGTGGCACCTGCTGGCCGCGCGGCGGGCGCTGCCGGCACCGTCGCGGGTCGGCCGGTGGGTGACCGCGCGCCCGGCGCTCGCGCTCGTCCTGGCCGGCGGACTGCCGCACCTCGTCGCGTCGGTCGCGCAGATCGAATACAACGCGGTCGAGATCCGGTTCGAAGGCGACCAGAAGCGGGCCTTCATACTGCTGGTCGTCGCTTACAACCTAATCGTGTACCCGGTGTGCGGCGGGATGGGGCTGTACCTGTTCGGGCGCGTGGTGCGGAGCCTACCGCGGCTCGCGGCGTTGCCCGGCCCGGAGGTGGACCGCTTGCGCCGGCGGGCGCGGCGGCTGGCGTGGCAGGTCGCGGCGCTCGGCGCGCTCGGTTGGCTGCCGGGCGCGCTGGTGTTCCCGGTGACGATCCACCTCGCGACCGGTTCGCTGCCCTGGCAGGTGTACGCGCACTTCGCGGTGTCGTTCACGCTGGCCGGGCTGATCGGGGTGGTGTTCAGCTACCTTGGGTTGCAGTACGTGGTGTTCCGCGCGCTGCTGCCGCGGCTGGGCAACCCGGACGGGCACACGCCGGCGAAGGTGTGGGCCGAGGTGCGCCCATTAACGGCCACGTTCGACCTGCTGGTGGTGTTCGCGTGCGGGGTGCCGCTGCTCGGCGCGGTCCTGCTGCTGACGCTCGACGACGGGCCGATGACGTTCGGCTTCCGGCTCCTGGTGGTGAAGCTGATCGGGCTGGGCGTGGCGGGCGTCTCGCTGGCCGAGCGCGTGGTCCGGAGGTTGCGGCAACTCGCCGCCGTGTGGCAAAAGGACGGGGGCGAGGCGGCCGGTGAGAAGGTGGCGGCCTGACGTGTTTTCATGTGGTGTGGGCCTCT
>JAYUBA010001408.1:0-3084 GCA_043741075.1 Frigoriglobus sp. | reverse complement strand
AAACGGCAGGAGGCCAGAGCCAAGGTGGTTCTGGCCTCCTGCCGTTTCACGCACACTCTCACCCACACTCACTTCTTATCCGCGAGTTTCCCCGTGGTGCCGGCGACGCTCGCGCGGGTCGCGCGGATGCGGTCGAGCAGGTTCTGCTTCGCGATCGAGGCCGGGTCCTGCGGCAGGTTGTTGCCGCCCGCCGGCGGCGGGGTCTGCGCGTCCACGGTCAGTTTCGCGTCCGCCTGGTCCCTCTTGTCGGCCACCGCGAGCCGGTCCTCGGCGTCCACGTACCCGGTCTCGCCGTACATCTGCTTCAGTTCGCCGAGTCGCACCACCCGCTCCACGCGGACGTAGGCGATCTCCTCGTACGGGACGAAGAACGCGCGCCCCTCGTCGGTGGTCCCGCCCTCGCGCCCGCGGAACGCGAGGTACGTCGGTTCGAACCGGGCGACCATGTCCACCGACAGCACCGCCTGGTTGCGGAGGATCAGGTTCACCTGCGGGTGGTACTCGCCCGGAATCCGCTTGAACAGTTCCACGCAATCTTCGCGACGCATCGCACCCTCCGGTTCGGCACCCGCCCGTCGTTCGCCCGTCCTAAGCCTGAGCCAGTTCCAGCGCGGCCGGCGGGCGCGTGAGGCGCCGGTACAGCCACACCTGCGCCACCGCGGCCACGACCCCGCCGGCGCCGCACACCGCGCGCCAGTTCATCCAGCCGATGAGGACTTCCAGCGGCGACTGCGGGAGCGCCTTCGCCCCGTCCGGCCCACCCAGGCCCGGCGTGCTCACCTTCGCCGTGGCGCGGGCCGACGCCATGTCCTCGAACACGCTCAGCACCAGCGCCAGCGCGGCGGTGACCAGCAGCGCGCCGGCCAGCAGCGCGAGCGGGGCGCGGGCCGCGGCCCACGCGCTGCGCGCGTACGGCTGCAACTTGTACCCGTCGCCGAGCCGGCGCCACAGCTCCGTGTAGCACGCGTCGGCCACCTCCGGGTTCTCGAACACGACCGTGATCCGGGCGGTCCCCGGCCCGCCCTTGGCGTACTCGACGACGAGCACGTTCGACAGCAGGTCGAGCCGCACCCGGCGGACGGCGATGAGGTCGATGGCGACGGTCGGCGGGCCGAGCAGGTCGTCCAGGTCGTGCCCGGCCTCGACGGCGGCCACCACCTCCGGCTTGGGCGTGCCGGCGAGCGGGGCGACGAGCAACCGGTCGAACGTGAGGACCACCAGGGAGTGCGACCGCACCTCCGGGTGTGCCCACGTGCGGCGGCGCGCGGCACCGGGCAGGGTGGTTTCGAGTGTGGTGTCCGCAGCGGGCATGAGGGCGGAGGTCCGGTGAACGAATGGGGCGCGAGTCCGCCCCACCAGTAACGGGTAGCACACGGAAGAGGGGCCGTCAAATCAGTGGGCAGTCCCGAGCGGGGGGCGTAAGCCCCCTGTGCGCTCGACGAGCGACCTCGCTCTAACCGCACAGGGGCTTACGCCCCCCGCTCAGGATTAGTCTTGAAGTTCGGGGAACACGGCCGGCGACAAATTGGCGGCGGTGAGGTGGTCGTGGAGCCGCTTCTTGGCCTGGAACTTGAGGTTGGCGATGTCCTGCTCGGTCCGCTTCAGGCGGGCGGCGACTTCGGCGTTGCCCCACCCCTTCACGTACAGCAGTTCGAGCGCCATCACCTTCACCCACTCGCCCTTCGACTGGAAGTCGCGGACGAGGGCACCGAGCGCCTGGCCCAGTGCGGCCTCCTCGCGGTCGCGCTGCTCGGCGCTGCGCGCCAGGCTCGACGCGACCCGCTGCCGGTCGTCGGCCGATTGCACCATCACCTCGTCGTCCGCGTCGGTCCCGGTCTGGCACCGGAGCCGGCCCATCTTCCGCAACTGGTCCGTCACCTTGTGCGCGGCGATGGTGAACAGCCACGTCTGGAGGTCGCGCTTGTCGTCGTAGTTGACGAGGCTGTTGTTGAACCCGATGAACGTCTCTTGAACCACGTCCTCGACGGACGCGTGGTCCTTGAGCCGGCGGCGGACGTAGGCGGCGAGCCGGCCGCGGTATCGCTTGTCCAGTTCCGCCCACGCGGCCTGATCGTTCTGGCGCACCTGGGCGATCAGCAGGCGGTCGGATTCGGTGGTCATAACAGTGTTCGGTGTTCGGTGTTCAGTGTTCAGGCAGCCCGCGTACCTCCACAGCTCGACGGAACACTAAACATTATACGAAGATAAGCGCCGCGGCGGTCCCGGCGGCGAGGGCGACGGCACCCAGCGCGAGCCAACTCGTGAGGTACCCGCGGGTCCACTCGTCGGCGCGGAGGAACAGGAAGCCCGCGAGCGCGACGGCCGTCAGCACGCCCAGGACGCGCAGCCCGCCCGCCACCCGGTCCTGCGCCCGCAGTTCGCGCACCTGGTCGGCGGTGACTTCGACATCGTACTCGACGAACACGAAGTTCCCGACCAAGTCGCCCTCGGCGAGGATGGCCTTCTCGCGCGCGTCCGGCCCGCGGACGGTGCGGCTGTCCTTGCGGACGAACTCGGCCCTCACCTCGCCGATCGACGGCTTGTGCCGCACCGGCGGGTCGAGCGCCGCGAGCTTCTGTTCCACCAGGTCGCGGGCCTGGGCCAGCGCGTCGTCTTCGGCATCGGCTTCGGTCGTCGCCGGGAGCGCGCTGACGACCCGCTCGCGGACGACCGCCGGCGCGCCGGGCCGCGGGGAGGTCTTCGGCGCGGGCGGCCCCTTCGCTACGGCCCCGGTCTTGGTCGGGCCGAGGATCACGTTGAACGGGCCGCCGCCGGTGCGCCGGACGGCCGTCTCGGGCACGGCCACGGCCTGCGCGTCGGCGCCCCCGTTCACGGCGCTGAGGGCGAGCGCCTCCGCGTCCTTGCGGGCCTTATCCGCTTTGCCGCCCGCCGCGCCGCCCTCGCGCGGTGCCGACTTGCTGTTGCACCCGGCCAGCGCGACGCACAGCGCGACGCACAGCGCGACGACGCGTCGGCGGATCGTGCTCGGTCGCGGGCTTCGCATTGCTCTTCTCTCCGTAAAGGTGTTGTTTAGTGCGGTTCACCCCGGCCGCCCCACCCCGTCGCTGACGCTCCGGGTTCGCC
>JAYUBA010001407.1:0-3085 GCA_043741075.1 Frigoriglobus sp. | reverse complement strand
CGTGAGGGTGCCGGTAGTTTGGGACACCGGCACCCTCACGGGTGCCGCTCGCCTCTAGGCACACCGGTGCGCCGGTTCGGCGTCATTTCAGCTTCTTCGCCCGGAACTTCGCTTCCACGAGTTCGCGGTCCTTCGCGGTCACGTGGAACGTCAGCGCGCCTTCGGCCTTCGGGCTGCCCAGCCCCTTCACCGCGTCGTCATAGGTCATGGCGCGGGTGTTACCCGCCGCGTCCGCCGCAACGAACTTGGTCGCGTCGGTGATCTTGTACACAATCTGCGCGTCGCCCTCCTTGACCGTCACCTCTTTCGTGTCCTTGTCGAACTTGAGGAGCGTGACTTCGACGGCCGCGGCCAGTCCGCTCAGGATTAGCACGCAGCCCAGCGCGAGTAACAGTTTCCGCATGGAAGGCACCTCTGGGGGTTCTTGTAGGACAGGCTTCCAGCCTGTCATTCCGAGACAGGCTGAAAGCCTGTCCTACACCTGCACCGGCATGATATCATCTACTCACACGACCCGCACCCGGCCGAGGTGACCCATGACCGCTCCGTCGCGCGCCCGCCGCCCGTGGCACCGGCTGACCGCCGCACTCGCCGGCCTGCTCACCGCGTTCGCGATCGGGGCCGTCGGCCAGCCGCCGACGGAGGAGGAAGACCCGAAGGGCGGGGCGAAGAAGAAGGTGGTGGTCGAGGACGATCCGGTGATCGTGAAGCCGAAGGGCGGCGACACCGGACCCGGAACCGCCCCGGACGTGCGACTGGACGAACTCGCTCGCGCCGCGGAGGAGGCGACGCACCCCAGCGTGAAAGAGTTGTACCTCCGGAACGTGGTCCCGTTCGACCGGCTGACCGCGAAAAAGGCGGTGAGCCGCATCAAGCCGATCCCCGTGGCCCGCGGCGAGCGGTTGCCGGCGCAGTTCGGGGTGCAGGAGATCCGCCGCGACGGCCAACCGGGCGAGCCGCAGGCCGTGAACGCGGCCGACGTGAACGGGATCGAGTACTTCGAGGAGATCGTCCTCGCCGAGGCGAACGCGGTCCTCGCGGCCAAGCCGTTCGGCAGCAAGAACGGCCCCGACGGCTGGACCGCGACCGACCAACTCGCCGCCGCGGAGCGGGTGATGGCCGCGGCGCTGCGGTTCCACGACTACGCCCGCGAAAACCCGCGCGAGCGCCCGGTGCGCAAGGGGAAGGGCTGGGATGAGATGCGTAAGCCGCTCGCGGACCGGCTCCGCGAGGTCCGCCTGCTTCAGATGAAGAACGCGGTGGCCACGAGCGACTGGCCGCGGCTGCGGGAGACGAGCAGCCGGCTCATGCTCCTGTACCCGAAGGACGCGGGCGTCGCGGCCGAGGTGGCGTCGGCCCGCGTGCTGGAGGCCAAGCGGTTGCTCGATTCGGAGCGCCACTTCGACCATGTGCAGGCGCGCGAACTGCTCGACGAGTTCGAGACCCGCTACCCCGGCCGCGGCGGCGAACCGGTTCGCGCGCTCCGGGACCAAATCACCAAGCTGGCGCAGAAGGCGCTCACCCGCGCCAAGGACAAGAAGAACGCGAACGACCTCGTCACCGCCCGCGACTCGCTGGCGCAGGCCGCGGCCCTCGACCCCACCCTCACCGGGCTGCGCGACCTCCAGCGCGAGCTGAAGGCCGGCTACCAGACGCTCTACGTCGGCGTCCGCGACTACCCGGTGATGATGTCCCCGATCACGGCCCGGCTGGACAGCGAGAAGCAGGTGGTGGAGTTACTCTTCGAGGGGCTGCTGTCCGAGGTGCCGGACGACGGCGGCGGCACCCGCTACCGGCCCGGCACGGCGGTCGCCATGCCCGCGGTGGTGCCCAACGGCCGCGAGTTCCTCCTCCGCACCTTCGACCGCGACATCTCCGGCCGGTTCGGGTTCGAGTCGCACGACGTGGTCAGCACCCTGAAGCTGTTGAAGACCCGCACCGACACATGGGCCGCGTACCCGCTGCCGTGGTTCGACGAACTGCCCACGCCGAAGGACAACGCGACGGTGCGGGTCGCGTTCAAGCAGGGGCACCCGGACCCGCGGGCGCTGCTCACCTTCAAGTTGCTGCCGGCGCGGTGGATGGAGGCCAACAACAAGCCGGTGGACGATGCCGCGTTCGCCACGGAGAAGCCGGCCGGCACCGGCCCGTACCGCATCTTCACGAACCCCAAGGCCGACGGCGGCGCGCCGCGCGAAATGGTGTTCGTGGACAACCCGCTCTACGGGCGCTGGCGGGACCGCACGAACCAGCCGTTCATCAAGGAAATCCGGCTCCTCGAGGTGTCGAAGGTCCACAACGTCGTGGAGTCGTTCCAACAGGGGAGCCTACACATCCTCACGGACGTGCCGACGGCCGATCTGGACAAGTTCATGGGCGCGGCGGCGAACCTGAACGGCAAGGTGCAGGTGTACACCGCGGCGAACAACCGCCGGGTCCACATGCTCGCGGTGAACCACCGCCGGCCGCAGATGCAGAGCAAGGCGCTGCGGCAGGGGCTGTCGCTGGCGATCGACCGCGACGCGATCCTGAGCGACGTGTTCCGCGCCGGGAAGAGCGAGTTCCACCGGCCGATGGGCGGGCCGTTCCCGCCGAAGAGTTGGGCGAGCGTGAAGGGGTCGGGCGGCGGCGCGGTCCCGTTGGTGAACCGCGACCTCGCGGTGACCAAATTGAAGACTTACCTGGGCGACATGGGCGCGAAGCCGGAGGTGACGCTGTCGTACCCGGAGGGCGACCCGCAGGCGGCGCTCGCGTGCAAGAAGATCAAGGAGCAGGTGGAGGCGCTGTTCAAGGACGCGCCCGGCCGGAAGCTGACAATCGTGCTCGACCCGCTCCCGCTGCGCGAGCTGCTGCTGCGGGTGGAGGACGAACACCGCTACGACCTGGCGTATGTGCCGTTCGACTACCCGGACGACTGGTACCCGTACGCGCTGGGCGCGATGCTGGACCCGCTGGCGGCGGACCGCGGCGGGCGGAACTGGATGGGGTTTCTGGCGAAGGGGAACACGGCCGACGACCAGGACGCGCGGCTGGGCCAACTGCTGAATGAGCTGCGGGCGTTCCGCGAGTTCGGGCAACTCTCCGC
>JAYUBA010001406.1:0-3088 GCA_043741075.1 Frigoriglobus sp. | reverse complement strand
GGGGGCGCCCCCCCCCCCGCCGCCCGCCGCCGCCCCGGGGGCACCGGCCACCCGGCCGACCATCGCCGTGTTCAACATGGCCGCCGTCATGCGGGACTTCGGCCAGGCCAAGTACCAGGTGTACTTGCTGAACAACAAGAAGACGGAGATGTCCAAGCAACTGGTCGCCTTGCGGAGCGAGTACATCCAGATCCAAACGGACATCCAGAAGAATCCGGTCGCCCCGGACAAGGACACGAAGGCCCAGCGGATGCTCGCCCTGGCCCGCATGGCCGAGGACGAGGACCGGAAGATCAACAAGCAGCTCAACGACGACGCCAGCGCGATCATCGGCGACCTGTACGACCGGATGAAGACGGTGGTGGACAAGACGGCCGAGATGAACGGCTACCACATCGTGTTCGCGTACCCGGACGCGGTCACCCCGGAGGAGATGAAAAGCCCGTACATCAAGGAACTCAAGCTGAAGCCGCCGGCGGCGCAGCCGTTCTACGTGGCCCCGCACGCGGACATCACCGGGGTGGTGGTGAAGACGCTCAACGCGTGGTACCCGCCGCTGGACGCCAAGGGGCAGATGGTGGACGTGAGCAAGTTGGACGTGGCCCCCGGTGCCACGCCGGGCGCGCCGGGCGGCCCGCCCGCGCCGGGCGGCGGTCCGGCCCCGGTTCGCCCGCCGGGCTAGAGCGCGTTCGGGCTCAGTGTAGCGGCCCGCGGCCTGTCGAAGAGCACGCGGGCCGCGTGCCCTACGACCCCGCGCCTTTAGTAACGTGTGAACCCGGTCTGCCCGCGTTGCCGATAAGGTTAGCGCGGGCCGACCGCATCCCGGAACGGAACAGGCGCACCCCGTGTGCCTTCGACCGATCGGAAGGAACCGGTCGGGAAACGGTCCCGCCAGGAAGGCCAACACCGTGCGCGTTATCGCATACCGGAATCAGCGGACCCTCGCCGGCCCGGCCGCCGTCGCCGGCGTCGGGTTCATCACCGGGGCGCGGGTCGTCGCCCGCTTCCGCCCGGCCCCGCCGGACACGGGCGTCGTGTTCCGCCGGGTCGATCTGGACGGCACGCCGGCCGTCCCCGCCCGCGCCGAGCGGGTGAGCGGGACGCAGCGCCGGACCACGCTCGGCCCGCCGGACGCCGGCGTCACGCTCGTCGAACACGTCCTCGCGGCGCTCGCCGGCGGGCGCATCGACAACTGCGTGGTGGACCTCGACGGCCCCGAACCGCCCGGCCTCGACGGCTCCGCCGCGGCCTTCACCGCCGCGATCGCCGCCGCGGGTGCGGTCGGTCAGTCCGCCCGCCGCTCGATCTACGCCGTCGCCGAACCGGTCGTCGTCCGCGCACCGGGCGCGACGCTCGCGCTTCATCCGGCCGCGGGCACCGACCTGCGCGTCAGTTACCGGCTCGACTACGGACCGGGCGCGCCGCTCGCGCCGCAATCGCACACCGTCACCGTGAACCCGGCCTCGTTCGCCCGCGACATCGCCGCGTGCCGCACGTTCCTGACGGAACCCGAAGCGGCCGACCTGAGGGCACAGGGCGTCGGCCGCCACCTGTCGGCCGCCGACCTCCTCGTGTTCGGCCGCCGCGGGCCGATCGGCAACGCGGTGCGGTTCGCCGACGAACCCGCCCGGCACAAGATTCTCGACCTGATCGGCGACCTGTCCCTGTGCGGGTTCGACCTCGCCGGGCACGTCGTCGCGTACCGCTCCGGGCACGCGCTGAACGTGGAACTGGCCCGCCTGTTGGCCGCTCGCGCGGCCGGGTCTGAAAGTCTTAAAGTCGCAAGTCGTAAGGTCGGCACGCCGGCGAGCCGAGCGGCCTGATTTTCGACTTTACGACATTCGACACTCGCGAAGCGACTTTTGACGAGGCAGACATGACTCGGCTGCGTATGGCGGTGATCGGCGTCGGGCACCTGGGCCAGCACCACGCCCGCATCCTGGCGGGCCTGCCGGACGTGGACCTCGTCGGGGTGGTGGACGCGAACCCGGAGCAGGCCCGCGCGATCGCCGCGAAGCTCGGCACCACCGGGTACGAACACTTCGAGCCGCTCATCGGCCGCGTCGATGCGGTGAGCGTGGTCACGCCGACGATCCACCACCACGCGGTCGCGTCGGCGTTCCTGTCGGCCGGGGTGCCCACGCTCGTCGAGAAGCCGGTGTGCCGCACGGTGGCCGAGGCGGACGACCTGATCGCGCTCGCGACCAGGGCCGGCGTGCCGCTCCAGGTGGGGCACATCGAGCGGTTCAACCCGGCGTTCGAGGAACTGGCGCGGCGGCCCATCCACCCGAAGTTCGTGGAGGCCGAGCGGCACGGGCCGTTCACCGGCCGGTCGATCGACATCGGTGCCGTCCTCGACCTGATGATTCACGACCTCGACCTGCTGCTCGCGCTCGTCGGCGGTCCAGTGACGCGGGTGGCGGCGGTCGGCGCGGCCGTGTTCGGCGGGTACGAGGACATGGTGAACGCGCGGCTGGAATTCGAGAACGGGTGCGTCGCGCACGTCACCGCGAGCCGGATCACCCGGCACCCGAAGCGGCGGCTCCGCGTGTGGGCACCGGAGGGCTACGCGGGCATCGACTTCGTGACGCGGAAGCTCACCCTGGTGCAGCAGAGTCCGGAACTGCGCGAGCACGGCATCCGCGCCGACAAGCTGGACGCCGCCGCGAAGGCCCGGCTGAAGGACGAGGTGTTCGGCCGCTACTTGCAGGTGCTGAACCTGGACGCCGACCGCAAGTTCGACCAGTTGACGGCGGAGTTGAAGCACTTCATCGACTGCGTGCGAACGGGGAACAACCCGCGGGTGAGCGGGCGGGACGGGCGGGACGCGCTGGAACTGGCGGAGCGGGTGCTGGCGGCGCTGCAGGCGCACCCGTGGGAGGGGTCGGCCGACGGCCCGCACGGCCCGAAGCCGCCGACGCCGGCCGGGTGGCTGTTCCCGCCGATGCAGATCGCCCGCCCCGAAGCGGCGTAATCACACGGCTCACGCGAGCGCCACCGTGTCTGATCGAGCCGCGACCGGCAGGTTCTGATTCACGGTCCGGTTGAGTGTGTCTGTTTTCTTGTGGTGCGGGCCTCTGGCCTGCAT
>JAYUBA010001405.1:0-3091 GCA_043741075.1 Frigoriglobus sp. | reverse complement strand
ACCGGGATGCCGGCGAACCGCACCGTCTCGGTGGCGAGTTGGTTCGTGATCCACACCACGAGATACTGCGCGTAGAAGAAGAAGAAGAACACGAGCAGCGCGAGCGCGAACAGCCCCCACATGAGCCGCCGGCGGAGGAGCAGTTTGAGCGACGCGCGGGCCATCGCCGCGGACGCGTACAGCGGCCCCCGCGGCGTGCCGCGCCACGGCCGGTAGCGGAGGAGGGTGTCGGTTTGCGCCATAGCAGTGGGCAGTGGGCAGTGGATAGTGGGCAGCGAAGACAGAAGGCCGAGCTTGTGCAATCCCCGACATGACCGGGAAGCGAACGCACTGCCCACTGCCCACTATCCACTGCCCACTGTTCTCAGGAACAGTTCCTCCAGCGTCTCGTCGTCGCGCGTCAGCGAGCGGATCACCACGCCGCGGGCGTCGGCGTGCTTGAAGAACGTCAGGTTGCTCCACCCGGCCAGCACCGCGACCCGCCACTCGCCCGGCCCGGTGTCGCCTAGGAACGTCACGCCGGCGCGCGTCAGTTCTTCGCGGAACGCGTCACTCGCGTCGCCCTGCACGCGGAGGCGGAAGCGGTCCTGCCGCCGGGCGCACAGTTCCGAAACGGTGCCCTCCCGGCGGACCCGCCCGCCCGCCATGATGACCACCCGCTCGCACACCGCTTCCACGTCGGCCAGCAGGTGCGTGGAGAGTAGCACCGATTTGCCGTGATCGGTGCCCAGCGCCTTCACCAGCCGGAGCATCGCGTCGCGGCCGGCGGGGTCGAGGCCGGATGTCGGCTCGTCGAGTAGCAGCACCGGCGGGTCGTGGACGAGCGCCTGCGCCAGCTTCGCCCGCTGCTTCATGCCGGCGGAATACTCCTCCACGCGCCGATACCGCGCCTCCTCCAGTTCCAGATACGACAGCACTTCGTGCGCCCGGCGGGTGGCTTCGCGGCGCGGCATCCCGTACATCTCGCCCGCGAGGCTCACGTATTCGACGCCGGTGAGGCCCGGCACGAGCGCGTCCGCTTCGGGCATGAATCCGATCAGCCGCCGCAGCCGCCAGTTGCCCTCGGTGTCGCGGTCGCCGCCGAGTTCCTCGTTCAGCACGCGGCCGGTTCCGCTCGACGGCGGGATCAGCCCCATGAGAATCTTCAGCAGCGTGGACTTGCCCGCTCCGTTCGGTCCCAACAGCCCGATCCGCCCCGGCGGCAGCGACAGCGTCACGTCGTGCAGCGCGGTGAACGCGCCGAACGTGCGGGTGACGCCGCGGAGGTCGATGAGCGGTTGCATCAGGTTGTGTAGTCCGCGTTCAGCTTCACGTACTCGTAGGTCAGGTCGCTGGTGTAGAACGTGCAGCGGCCCCCGCCGAGCGTGAACCGCAGCTTGAAGTGAACCTCGCGGTTGTGCTTCAGGTAGCTCGACGCGGCGCTCGCGTCGAACGGCAGCGGCGTGCCGGCTCGGTACAGCGGCAGGTCGCCCATCCACAGGGACAAGTCCTTCTCGTCGAAAATCACCCCGGAGTAACCGGCCGCGGACACCACCCGGCCCCAGTTCGGGTCCGCGCCGAACACCGCGGTCTTCACCAGCGCGCTTTCGGCGATGGTCTTCGCGATCTGCTTCGCCTCCGCGTCCGTGCGGCAGCCTTCGACTTCAATCGTGATGAGGTGTTGCGCGCCCTCGGCGTCGATGATGATCTTGCGCGCGAGTTCCACGCAGACATGCCGCACCCCCACCGCGAACGCTTCCAGTTCCTGCCCCGCGAGCGGCGGGCCGGTGCCGTTCGCCAGTAGGAACACGGTGTCGTTGGTGCTGGTGTGCCCTTCCACCGAGATGCTATTGAAGCTCTGTTCGGCCGCGGTCTTCAGGATGCGGTGCAGGTCGGGCGGCGACACCGCGGCGTCGGTCAGTACGAAGCCGAGCATGGTCGCCATGTTCGGGCCGATCATCGCGGCGCCTTTGGCGAACCCGGTGACGGTGAACCCGCCGTGCTGCCGCGTCGCGACCTTGATGCCGGTATCGGTGGTGAGGATCGCGTGCGCGGCGTTCGAGAAGGCGTCGCGTCCAGGCGCGGCTTCGCGCGTGGCCTTCGGGATGCCGGCTTCCAGCACCGGCATCGGCAGCGGTCGGCCGATCACGCCGGTTGACGCGACCAGCACTTGCTCCGATCCACAGCCGAGTTGGGTCGCGACGAGTTCCGTCATGCGGCGGGCGTCGGCGAGTCCCTGCTCGCCGGTGCAGGCGTTCGCGTTGCCGCTACACACGACGAAGGCTCGCGCGTCGGCTCGCGGGAGGCGGTCGCGGCTGATTTGCACAGGCGCGGCGCAGACGCGGTTCTGGGTGAACACGCCCGCGGCGGACGCGGGTGAATCGCTCACGATCACGGCGAGGTCGCGCCGATCCGGCTCCGTGCGCAACCCGCTAACGATGCCCGCGAACCGGTAGCCGCGGGCGAGGTGCCATTCGCTCATGCTCCAATCGTATACACGGGAGCAAGGGGGAGGAAGGTGCGAGAGGCTTCTTTGGTTCCCGACGAGGGGCGGGACTCAGGGCGTCATTTTCAGCGTCACGGTGTTGTTCCCGGTGGTCACGTCGATCGACAGGTCGGTGGTCTCTTCCTTGGTGTACCTGGCCGGCACCGCTCCCGGATCGTGTACGGCTTGCCATCCTTGTACCCGACCGGCGCGACGACCACCTTCCACTTGCCGGGGTACAGCCCGGCCTAACCGCCCAGCGGAACCGGTACGGCGACGCGGCCACCTCGTAGCCGCCGACCGGTTGACGCGGTTCACTTCAGGTCGAACGGGGAGAGGGTCACGGCCCCGTTGTTCGTGATTTCGGCAGTCAGAGTCGAGGTCTGTTCCGCGGTGTACTTCTTGGGAATCTGGGGGACGGATGTCTTCGCGTTGGGGTGTGGCTCGACCGTGACGACGTACCGGCCCGGCACCGCGCCGTCGGCCTTGCCGAACGTGCCGAGTTGGAAAGTGCCGTCCGCTGCCGTGGCCGCACTGGCCTCGTTGCCGGGGGGGGATTTCGGGTGGAGCACGACCCAGGCGTTGGCGACCGGCCGCCCGTCGGCGTACCGAACCTTCCCAGAGACG
>JAYUBA010001404.1:0-3099 GCA_043741075.1 Frigoriglobus sp. | reverse complement strand
TGTGCAGCTGCGTGGCGTTCAGTCCGGACGGCCTGCGCCTGGCTTCGGCCAGCACGGACGGGACCATCCGCATCTGGGACGCGACCCCGCTTCGGGATGACGAACGCCAGGAATCGGCTCCAGACTTCATGGAACACACCGTTGAACTCTGGACCCTCGCGGTCAGCCCCGACGGGCAGAAGATTACTTCGGCCGGGTTCGGCGTGCCCGCCATGATCTGGGGTGCGAAGACCAGACAAGTGAGCGCCAAGTTCAGCGACCACGACAGTGTGGTCTTCTGCGCGGCCTGGCACCCCGACGGCCGGCGGGTCGCCTTCGCCGGCGCGAACGGCGATCAGTTTACCGTCAAGGTCAAGGACTCGGACGCGAAGAGCGACGAGGACGCGTTCGCGCTCCCGGCCGGGTCGGAGTACTTTGCCGTGGCATTCAGCCCCGACCGCAAATACCTGGTCACGGGGAATGGGGCGCGACTCGTGCAAGTCTGGGACGCGAACAACGGCCGGCCGATCCGCACGCTCGGCACCCACAAGGGGGTGGTCCGGGGAGTGGTGTTCAGCCCCGACCGCAAGCACCTGGCTTCGGTGAGCAGCGACGGGGAGGTCAAACTGTGGGACGCGACACGGCTCGGCGAGCAGGACAAGCCGCAAGAACCGCGCACGTTTCCCGCGCATTCACCCGGGGCGGGTTTGAACGTGGCGTTCAGCCCGGACGGGAAACGGCTGACGACGGGCGGCAAGGGGAACACGGTCAAGATCTGGGACGTCGAGACCCGCGACTTGCTGCACACCCTCCGGGGACACAGCGACGATGTTTACACCGTGGCGTTCAGCCCTAATGGCCGCTGGGTCGCCTCGGCGGGCGCGGACAGCACCGTGAAGGTCTGGGACAGCC
This sequence comes from Frigoriglobus sp., assembly GCA_043741075.1. GTDB lineage: Bacteria > Planctomycetota > Planctomycetia > Gemmatales > Gemmataceae > Gemmata. The sequence goes on along the minus strand of JAYUBA010001404.1, from coordinate 2,208 downwards.
GCACCGGAGATCTGCTCCGCAATTTCCGCGGCCATACCGGCCTCGTCAGCACGATGGCGTTTCTCGACGGCCGGACGCTGATTACGGGAAGTCGCGATCACACGATCAAGTTCTGGGACGTGGCGCAATTGGAAGTCGTGCCCTAGCGTTTGCGATTCCAACGTAGGACGGGTCTTCACTCCTTCACGCGGCGGCGCTCGCGGTCAACAAAAGAGGTGCAGTCGTGGCTCCATCTTCAAGGACTACTCGGCGGCTCGGCTTCACGCTCATCGAGTTGTTGGTCGTGATCGCGATCATCGCGGTCCTGATCGGCCTGCTGTTGCCGGCGGTGCAGAAGGTCCGCGAGGCCGCCAGCCGGATCAAGTGCTCCAACAACCTCAAGCAGTTGGGCCTGGCCGCCCACGCTTATCATGACGCGAATGGTAATTTTCCGCCGGGCCTTGGGTATTACCCAACCGCCGCCAACGGTGCGTTCGGCACCTCCTGGTTCCACTTGTTGCCGCATCTCGAGCAAGGCGACCTCTACCGTCGCGCTCTAGGCAGTGTGCCATTTCCGGCGCCGGTCGGGCCGACCGTGGTGCATTATCCGGGCAACGGCAACGCCTACAGCCAGTCGGTGAAAGTCTTCCTGTGCCCTTCGGATCCGAGCGTCGATTCGACGGGTGTCGTGACGATCGAGGGATATTCGTTCGCCGTGTCCTGTTACGGGGGCAATGCCCTAATGAGCACACAGAGCGACTTTTCCACTTACCCGCCCACCACGATCACTCCGCAGGGCAGGGTCACCATGTCCGCCGTCACCGACGGCACTTCAAACACCATTCTCCACGCGGAGAAGTATGCCCGCTGCTCCACTACCGATACGGCCATACCGCCAGTGTTCCGGGACGGCGGCACGGCATGGGCGTACGTTACGTCCCCTCTGTTCGCCTGGCAGCCGCCGCCCATGATCTTACCGGGCAAGGCGTTCCAACCGGGGTTCGCGATCCCCGCTCTGGCGAGCCGCGGCGCGCCGAACGCCGTCGGCCCTGGGTCGAAGTTCCAGGTTCAGCCCACTCCGTTTTTGGGCAACTGCGATCCGACGCGGGCCTCGACCGCCCACCCCGGCGGCATGGTGGTCGGTCTGGTCGATGGCAGCGTCCGCACTCTGTCTCCGGGTCTGAGCGGCGTCACCTGGTGGGCGGCCCTGACGCCCTCGGGCGTAGAAGTGCTGGGTTCGGACTGGTGACCCGTTCGCGGGCAGCAAGTCTCTGAAACAAACGAAACAGCCGGTGAGTGCCGACCGCGAAGAAGGTCACTCACCGGCCCGGCACCGCCCCGGCGCAAGGTCTGCGCGCCGGGAACGATGTCTCTCCATTGTACCGCAGACCAACAAGGTGAGCAGTCATGAAACGTTTCTGTACCGCAGCCGGCCTCGCGCTGGCCGTCGTGGTCGTCCTGGGGCTCACCAGCCCCGCGGCGGCCGGAGAGCAGGTGCCCTTCAAGGGCAGCTACGAGGGGGTCGATACCGGCACTCCGCTCGTCCCGCCGTTCGCGTCAGTGACGGTGGAGGCCGCGGGGAACGCTACCCACCTCGGTGAATTCACGTTCACCGAGCTGGTCACGGTGAACCGCGCGACCGGGATGGGAAGCGGGATCTTTCTGTTCACCGCGGCCAACGGCGATACGGTGTTCGGCACCATCAGCGGGCAAGCCACGTTTACGCCGCCAAACGTCCTCTCCATCGTGGAAATCGCGACCATCACGGGCGGCACGGGTCGGTTCGCGGATGCCACTGGGAGCTTCACCGTCGCGCGCTTGAAAAACACGGTTACTGGCGCGACCGTCGCCTCCTTCGAGGGGACCATCTCCTCGCCGGGTCGCTGAAACGAAAGCGGCCGGTGAGGTCTTGGCTGCCCGGCAGCCTTCTCACCGGCCAAGCGCCGGGGATGTTCGTCCCCGGCGTGCCTGTCGGCCTCTCGGGCGCGACCATGGCTTCGGACGCCATGGGCGGCGGCATTCTCAACAACGGAACCCTCACTGTCCGCCACACGACCTTCGTCCGCAACCAGTCCTTGGGCGGGGCCGGCAACCCGGGCGGCCCCGGCGGTGCCATCATGAACGACGCCGGCACCATGATCGTCAGCCACAGCCTGTTCCGGGATAATCTCGCCATGGGTGGCTTCGGCGGCGGTGCCGTCAGCTTCGGTTCGGGCGGGGCCATTCAGA
>JAYUBA010001403.1:0-10049 GCA_043741075.1 Frigoriglobus sp. | reverse complement strand
CAGGTGATCGTGTCGAATGCCGGGTTCCGCGACTCCGAACACAACCCGGCGCGGTTGGACGCCCTCAACCGCCTGCTCGGCGTTGCGCGCGAGGTAGCCGCGGATCTGGTGATGCTTCCCGGCGGTTACCTTACCGCCGTCAGCGTCGCGGAAGTGCCCGCGGTGATCGCGGAAATCGGACGCCGGGCGGAAGCGGCCGATGTCGCGGTGATCGGCGGTGTCGATGTCGTCACGGGTGCGGGTGACCCGATGCACGGCGGCAAGACGGCCGCGCTCCCGGACCTGCCGTACTACGGGTTCGCGGTCGGCCCGGTGACCCCGGTCGTGGCGGGGACCGCCTGGAAGCAGACGAGCAGCACCGGTGACAATGCGGCCGAGGTCGCGGACGCCGCCGTGCCGGGCGCGGGGCGGGTTGTGGACGTGGCCGGCTGGCGGGTCGGGGTGCTCGTGTGCGGCGAACTGTTCAGTCGGTGGGCGCGGGAGTCGTTCGCCGCGGGCGACCTGAAACTGGCGCTCGACCTCGGGCACGAGAGCATGGGGACGGGCGTCACGAAGGCGATGGAGAACATCGCCCGCAACGGCGGGTGCGCGGTCGCCCACACCCACCACGTCGCCCCGCATAGCGGCGGCAGCTTGCACTTCGTCCGGCCGGACGGCGTGAGAGAGTCCGTGCCGATCTCGGACTGCGACAGGTTCGGGGATGAGGCGTTTTGGATCGCTTGGTGCGTTCGAGAGGTGTAGCGACCGTGAATTCGCGAATTGCTGTCGAACTTCCCCATCATGGCCGGAACAACTCCTCAGAACCATCCGCGAGGAGCCTCATCATGGAACCGGTGCTGATCGCCTCTTACCGCGTCATGCTCACGGCGCACCCGGCCGCCTGCTCGGTGGATCGAATCCTCGAAGACCCGGAACTGCGCGGCGAGTTCCTCGGCCACGTTCGCGCCTCCGCCGTCGAGCGCCCCGAGCGCGACATCCTCCACACGCTCAACAACCTGCGGAAGAAGCGGAAGCTCCCGCGCCGCGGCGACTGACCACCTCCGATTCCCACGTCCCACACCCAGGAGACCGCCCATGTCCGCGACCACGGACCCGATCCCGGTACGCGCCCTCAACCAGGTGACGTACTGCCAGCGGCTCTACTACCTTCAGTACGTCGATGCCGTCATGCCCACCAACCAGCACGTCGAAGCCGGCCTACACGACCACCGCCGGGTCGATGCCGCGGACCTCAAGAACAAGACCCGGAACGACCGCGGCACGGCCACCAGTCGCGGCATCGCGCTGTCCAGCGAGGCGCTCGGCATCACCGGCGTGCTGGACGTGATCGAGGAGAAGAACGGCGAGCAGTACCCGGTCGAAACCAAGCACGGCCCGGCCCCGCACGACGACGACGGCATCCCGACCGTGTGGGACAACGACGCGGTGCAACTGTGCGCCCAGGCGCTGCTCATGGAGGAAGCGTTCGGCCGGCCGGTGCCGCGCGGGTTCCAGTTCCACGTCGGCAGCCGCGAGCGCGTGCCCCTGGAGTTCACCGACGCGCTCCGCCAGAAGACCCGCGACGCCATCACGCTCTGTCGCGAACTGCAAGTACTCGACGCGCCGCCCCCGCCGCTGCCCGCGGAACTACGGCACCGGTGCTTCGGGTGTTCGCTCGCCCCGGTGTGCCTGCCCGAAGAGACGCTGTACCAACTCGGCCACCCCACGGCGGCGGTGGCGGAAGAGTGCGCGAAGCCGATCCCGGCGCTGACGCGCGTGATCCCGCAGTCGGACGACGGCGCGGTGCTGTACCTGCAAGAACCCGGCTCGTTCGTCGGCAAGCGGAGCGAACACCTCGTCATCAAGAAGGACGGCAAGGAGACGGCCCGCGTCCCGCTGCACGCGGTCCGCCAGGTGGTCGTGTGCGGGAACGTGCAGGTCAGCACGCAGGCGCTCGAGACGATGGCCGCGAACGAGATCGGCGTGTCCTACGTGACCGGCCACGGCAAGTTCATCGGCGCGTTCGTGCCGGCACCCGCGAAGAACGTGTCATTGCGGGAGGCCCAGTTCCGCACGTTCAATGACCCCGCCGTGTGCCTTCAACTGTCGAAGGCCGTGGTGCGGGCGAAGCTCTCGAACCAGCGCGCCTACTTGATGCGCAGCCTGCGCGGCGAGGAGGAGTTGCGGGGCAGCCACGAACCGGCCGCCCGCGGGATGTACGGGCTGCTCGCGATCCTGGACGACCAGCCCTCCGTCGAGTCCCTCCTGGGTATCGAGGGTCAGGGCGCGGCGCTGTACTTCGGCGAATTCGGACGGTTCCTGAAGCAGCCGCCGACGGGCAAGGGGTTCGACTTCACCACGCGCAACCGCCGCCCGCCGCGCGACCCGGTGAACGCCCTGCTGTCGTTCGCCTACGCGATGCTCGCCAAGGACTGCTTCAGCGCGGTGTGCACGGTCGGGTTCGACCCGTACAAGGGGTTCTTCCACCAGGGCCGGCACGGGAAGCCGTCGCTCGCGCTCGACCTGATGGAGGAGTTCCGCCCGGTGATCGCGGATTCGGTGGTGCTGACGCTCATCAACAACGAGTCGCTCACGCCCGACGACTTCGTCATGTGGCGGGACGCGTGCAACCTGACGGACGCGGGGCGGAAGGCGTTCTTCGCGGCGTACGAGTTGCGGAAGGCGACGGTCATCTCGCACCCGGTGTACGGGTACCGCATGAGTTACGCGCGGATGCTGGAGGTGCAGGCCCGGATGCTGGCCGCGTTCGTCCGCGGCGAGATCCCGACGTACACGGGGTTCATGGTGCGCTGATGGACAGTTACCTGGTGTGTTACGACATCTCGAACCCGAAGCGGCTGCGCAAGGTGGCGAAGACGTGCGAGGACTTCGGGTATCGCAAGCAACTCTCCGTCTTTTTAGTTCGCGTGTCCGCAACTGACTTTGTACGCTTGCGCTCCCGGCTGTATGACATTATCAATCTGAACGAAGACCAGGTGCTGTTCATCCCGCTCGCGGAGTCGGGGTTGCAACGGATGGAAGCGATCGGTCGCCCGACCGACGCGCACGACAAGAACGACGTGGTGATGATCCTCTGAGGGATTCGGCCGATGGACCAGCTCAACTTCGACACCGCGTTCGCCGCGCTCACGGGCAACGAGCCGTTCCCGTGGCAGCGTGCGCTGTACCAGCGGTTCATGTCCGCAGACGCCGCGACGAACATCCCGGCCGCGTGCAGCATTCCCACCGGACTGGGAAAGACGCGGGTGATGGTAATCTGGATGATCGCCCTCGCGAACGGCGCGAACGTGCCGCGCCGACTGGTGTATGTGGTGAACCGGCGCACGGTGGTCGATCAGTCCACGCGCGAAGCCGAGACCGCGCAAGAGCGATTACAGGCACCGAACAAGTTCCCCGAACACGAGAACGTGTTGCGTGCGTTGGCTCAGCGACTTGAGGCTCTCGCCGGTTGCCTCGACACCGAGGTTGGTCCTCTCGCGGTGAGCACGTTGCGCGGCCAGTTGGCCGAATCTCGCGACTGGTGGGAGAACCCGGCGCGCCCGGCGGTGGTGGTTGGCACCATCGACTTGATCGGTAGTCGTTTGCTGTTCCAGGGCTATCGCGCGGGACTGAATCGGCGCCCGGTGTTTGCCGCGTTCCTCGGCCACGACGCGCTCTTGGTTCACGACGAGGCACACCTCGAACCGGCGTTCCAGAAAGTTGTTGAAGCGATCCAACGGGAACAGGGGCGCGAGAATTCCGATGCGATGGCGGGCCGTCGTCTGCGCGTGATGGCGCTAACCGCCACCCCGCGAGCGGAAGGTGCGGAACCGTTTCGCCTGACGCCCGCCGAGCAAGTGAAAGAGCCTGGAGTACCCGGCGTGCGGGAACGCCTCTTCGCCAACAAGGGAATGAAACTCCAGGGGGCGAAGCGCGACGCGATACCCGGCACGATCACGAAACTGGCGCTCGGGCACAAAGGTAGCGGTCTGCCGATTCTGGTATTCGTGCGCACGGTGCGAGACGTTCACGCGGTTCGCGTGGCGCTGACGGACAAGAAGAACGAGGGGGTTGAGGCGGAGCAGGTGCAAATCCTGACCGGCACCATTCGCGGCCATGAGCGCGACGAACTCGTGCGCGATCCCGTGTTTCGCCGTTTCTTGCCTGATCCACCACAAGGCGGCACCGTGTACCTCGTCTGCACGTCGGCCGGCGAAGTGGGCGTGGATTTGTCCGGCGCTCATCTGGTCTGCGATCTGACGCCGCTCGACAGCATGGCGCAGCGGTTCGGGCGGGTAAACCGTCGTGGAGAATATCCGAAGGCCGGGATCGACGTTGTGTGCGAAACGGACCCGGACGCGAAGCAAAAAGACAAAGGCTATGAGGTAGCGCGGTGGGCGACACACGACCTCTTCGCGGACGCAGCGCGCCTACGCGTTTGCGATTGGGACGCGGAACGACGCGATGTCAGCCCGGCGGCGCTCGGCGAACTGATGCGGAACCTCACGGGGGAACAGCGGCGGGCCGCGTTCACACCCGAACCGGTCATGCTGGACACGACCGATATCCTCTTCGACTCGTGGGCACTGACCAGCATCGCCAAACCGCTCGTGGATGATCCGTTACCGGGCCGCCCACCGGTCGCGGAGTACCTTCACGGCGTCGAGGACGACGAGCAACCCGACACGCAGTTCGCCTGGCGCGCGGAGGTGACCGAAACGGGGTTCGTTGCGGGACTGCCGAAGGGCGAACGGAAAGAGGCGCTGAAGAAGCTCGAAAAGTATCTCGCCGCGTACTCCCTCAAACCCCAGGAGTTGCTCACCGAGCGGACGTTCAACGTCGTTCGTCATCTCAAGGATTTCGCCAAGCGGGGCGGTGAGTTGCCCGCGTGGGTCATCGACGTTCGTGGCGGTGTCGAGGTGACAACCGTCGGCGACTTGGCGGAGAACTGGGAAGTGCGCGACCTGATCGAACGCACCATCGTGCTTCCCCCCGAAGCCGGCGGGCTGACGCGCGAGGGATTGCTCGCGCCGCGCGACAAGTTCGACGAGACGATCCCTTACGATGTGGCCGATATCCTCGGCGGAACCGGCGCACGTCCCCGTGTGCGTTTCATTCGCACCGCGACCGCGGCCGGAGAAGTTTCTTGGCGCGGGCCTCTCGGAAATGGTGCGGAGTTCGCACCCGTTTGGTTGCGAAGAGATCAGCTCCGAGGGATGACGCGGCTCGTCCCCTTCGTTCTGGACGAAGGGGACGAGGAGGACGGGCGGCGGTTGGTGGCGTTCGTCCGCTCGAACCGCCCGGACGACGACGACGCGCAGTCTCAGTTCGGGCAAGGGCGGGTCTGGCTGGAAACGCACCTGAGCGACGTTGAGAAGGTCGCCACCCGGATCGCGGACGCGCTGCACCTGCCGCCAGAACTTCGCACCCCGCTCATCGTCGCGGCGCGGTTCCACGACCTCGGTAAAGACCGGCGGGTGTGGCAGCGGTCGGTGGGCAACTTGCAGGGTGGGGAGCCGTGGGCGAAGTCGGGGCGCGGCGGCGCGCTACTCGGCTTGGACGATTACCGCCACGAGTTCGGCTCGCTCATCGACGTCCAGACGCGCAAGGACTTCACCGAGTTGCCGGCCGAGCAACAAGACTTGGTGCTTCACCTGATCGCGGCGCACCACGGCCGCGGGCGCCCGCACTTCCCGGCGGACGAGGCGACGCACCCGCACAACGGCCCCAACGCGGCCGAGGTCGCTCGCACCGTCCCCCAGCGCTTCGCGAAGTTGCAGCGGAAATACGGTCGGTGGGGGCTGGCGTATCTGGAATCGCTGTTACGCGCCGCGGACGCCGAAGGTAGCGCGAAGCCGAGCAAGTTCGTGGAGGAAACGCCATGAGTTTCAGCGTGAACGTGGACCCGACGAACCCCGGCCAGTTCTTCGCGTGCTGCGGCCTGCTCGAACTCGCCGACCGCCTGTGGCCCGGCGCGGAGGGTTGTTTCGCGAAGGAAGATCGCGAGTTCACCATCACTCGTGGAGGAACGTTGCGCGGGTTACTCGCCGCCGCGAAAGCTGTCACCTTCGCGGGTGCGAGCGCGGATGGCGACGAAGAGGATGGCGAGGACGACGACGATGACTCCGCGACGGTAGAGCCGCTACTCATCGAATCGCCAGTGCAACTCCGCCTCGACTGGTGGGCGGACAAAACCATCAAGACTTGGGCTGGGTCGATGAACGTCCGACTCATCGCAATCGCGATGTGTAACTCGATCGATGCCGATCAAACGGACCCATTCAACCAGTGCCAGATTATCTTTGACCCCCCAAAGCCGTTACCACCGGGCAGCAAACAGAAGCTGAAGCTCAAGAAACGCGAACCGTTCTACTTCGATGCGCGGCGTGGGCCGAATGCTCACTCACGGGATGTCGGGTTCTCCCCGAACGACTTGCAGATGAAGACCGTGGGTTCTCCCGCGGTTGAGGCCCTTTGCCTGCTCGGCCTTCAGCGCTGCCGGCCAGCGCCGACATCGAAACCGCGGGTACTCGATTATTTCACTTGGAAGGATCCACTTGTTGTTTCGCTGTTACCGGCTGCCGTGAGCGGGCTGATGCCCGTCATTCGTGGCCGTGGCTATCGTTTCGAGAATCGATTCCGAAGCGGCCAGAAGAAGCTGAAAGCGTATTACCCATCAACGCCTCTGGAGGAACCCAAATGAGTGAGTTGACCAAGTTCGACAGCTACCTGAGCGACGACGGCCCGGCGGCGCTCGTCATCCGCGAGTGGCTGATGCCGGTCGAAGGCGCCGACGGGGTGCTGTTCCCGGCGACGTTCGCCAAAGTCGACAACTTCCCCGGCGGGTACAACATCGACACCGATCCGAGCGGCAAGAACGTCTGCCTGATCGACAGCGTCGGTTCGCAAGCGAACCGCATCGAGCCGATGTTCATGTCTGCGAACTACGATGGCAAGTACGCACACCTCGTTCCGCAGATCGCAGTAAAGGCCGGCGAGAAGGAAGTGAGCATTCTCGAAGCCGGGCACCGCGCCGGCGACGCACTCGTCCGCTGCTCCTCGCTCCAACAGGAGTTGCAAGACGCATTCAAAGACGTGCTGAAGGGCGACACCACGAAGCTCGCGAAGGTCGCGCCCACGTCGCTGGTGTTCGGCGTATGGGACTCGCGCGACACACAGGTCAAACTCCCGCGCGTCATGGCGTCTACCATTCGTGCACTCGGTGTCCGGAAACTCACGCGAGGCGCCGTCTACACTCCGCCAGCGGATTACGCAGCGCTCGAAGTCTTCAGCGAAGAGGACAAGGCGAAGGCCGAGGGTGATCCGAAGAACCCGCTAGCGAAGCGTGGCTTCGTCCACTTTCCTGCTTCCGGGTCGCACGGCGGCGTCATCGCGGATGGCGGCGTTCGGCGCGACGCCACGCTCGCCCTCGCAGCTCTGCGCCTGCTTCACGCGGGGAAGGAGAAGGAAAAGACACTCACTCTCCGGCGCTACATCCTCGGTCTCGCGCTGGTCGCCTTCACGCACAACCCGTCCGGCTATCTTCGGCAAGGGTGTCTGCTCGTCCTCGATCCAGATCGAACGAAGGAGAACGAGTTCGTCGAAGTCCACCCCACTGGCAAGCGGGAATCAGTCTCCATCACACACGCCGACGCACTGAAGTACGCGACCGCCGCGGCGAAAGAGTTCGTGGTCGGCGAGAGCAAGACCGTGGACTTCGAGAAGGATCGAGCAAAGACCGACCTGAAAGAGGGGGACAAGAAAGCGAAGGCGAAGAAGGCAAAGGAAAAGAAAGGTGTCGAGGAAGCGCCCGAAGAGGAGGCCAACTAATGCCGTCGCAACTCTGCATCACGGTGCGCTTTCTTCAGCCGTTTAGCCACGGGCGCGGCGACGGTGGCGAACCGGAGTGGCCGCCGTCGCCGCTGCGCATGTTTCAGGCACTCGTCGCGGCGTCCGCGGCCTACTGGAACCAGCGCATGGCACTGGAGTACGCCGTTCCCGCACTCGAATGGATCGCGAAGCAGCCCCCGCCCACCGTGGTCGCATCGGCGGGCGTCGCGTCGGACGTGAAGTACCGGACCTTCGTTCCCGACAACACCGGTGACCTCGCGGCCGGGGCTTGGTCGCGCGGCGATACCACACGAATCGTGAAGCGCACGGAGAAGGACGTGCGCCCCACGCATCTGACCGCGGAGAACGATGAGTTCGCCGCCGTTCACTACCTCTACCCGGTCGCGGACGCGGACCCGGAGTTCGCCATACACAAGGCGACGCTCGTCACCGCGGCGCGGAGCGTCACGCACCTCGGCTGGGGCGTCGATATGGTCGCGGGAAACGCCGTCGAGATGACCGAGGAGGAAGCCGCGAAGCTCGCGGGCGAGCGCTGGCGGCCGGCGAAGGATGCCTCCGCGACCCAACTCCGCGCGCCGCGAGCCGGGACGCTCGAAAAGCTGATGGAGAAGCACACCGCGTTCCTCGGCCGCCTTTCGGGCGACGGCTTCAAGCCGGTCCCGCCGCTGACCGCGTTCGACACCGTCGGCTACCGCCGCGACACCGAGCCGGCGTCGCGCCCGTGGGTCGCGTTCCGCATCACGTCCGTCGATCCCGACGCGCCGAACCCGTCCTTCGACACGCCGACCCGCGGGCGCGACGTGGCCGCGTGGGTCCGGCACGCGACCGGGCAACTGAGCGAGAACTGGCCGTTCCCAGACTTTGCCGCGTTCGTTCACGGGCACGACGCCACCGGCAACCAACTGAGGGGCGAGGGGGCCGACGCGCGGTTCATGTACCTCCCGCTCCCGAGCATCGAGCGCCGGGGCGAGCGGGGCGAACACGTCGGGTCGATCCGGCGCGTGCTGATCGCCGCCCCGCCGGGCTTCCAGGATCGCATCGACTGGATCGGCCGCCGCCTCCAGGGTCAGGAACTCGTGTGGGACACCGACGTGAAAGGCATGCTGATCGACCTGCCCGATTCGGACTGGGTGTTAAATCAGTACACGGGACAATCGCGAACCTGGTCAACCGTGACGCCGGTCGTTCTGCCGGGGTTCGACGACCGCGACGCGGTGACGGCCGAACGCCTCCTCCACCGCGCGTTCGGCCACGCGGGCTTCTCGGAAGAAGTGGTTCGCGGTCTCGAACTGTCGTGGCGGAACGTCGGCTTCCGAGCGGGCGTCGATCTGGCGTCGCGCTACAACCTCCCCGACCGGCTCACGGGTCCGCGATACCATGTCCGCGTGCGGTTCGCGCACCCGGTTCGCGGGCCGCTGGCGGTCGGGGCGGGGCGGTATCGTGGGCTGGGGGTGTTCGTCGCCGAGTACGAATGACCGCGCCACCCACTGGCGAAAACGGGCGAAGACTATGTTCCCGTCGTTTCCGGACGGTGGGGATCGTGTCTGCACGCGCGGGTTCCGGGGCAACCGGCTGGACGCCGACGCCTACTGTGTGGCCGATCCCGCGATCGCGTCTGCACGCGCGGGTTCCGGGGCAACCGGGCCGCGAACGCGTTCTGGATGTGGCCGTTGTGGAGTTCTTGCTTGACACCGGACGGCGTGGCCTCCATGCTCGGTTTAAAGCAACTGCAATCCAACCCGGTGTCGGCCGAGACGATTCGTTGTTGTGGTGTGGCAGCGGTCTATCGGAGCCAGCGGATCTTGGTTGGGAAGACGCCGAACCTGACCCCCGCCGACGCGATCGCGTGACGTACCGAGTGCGCGGGTGGTGAACCGGACCGATCCCGGTTTTCCGCCGCAGGTCTTTGACAACGCGGCTGTTTCCATCGGAGGTCCGGCACGTCACCGCTCGCGAGCCGCAACCTCCAGACCCGACAGCGGGTTGTGAATCGAGCTTCCGCGACACGGTAGTTCTCATGAGCCGAAATTCGGAACCGCTCGCAGAAGACACGACTATCCGCTGTCACCAAACATGTTCCGACTTAGGACGTTCTCCACGGTTCACCGCCGTGGCCGAATTGAAGCGTCAGGGCAACTGGCCGGTGCAGCGCCGGGACGACGTTCTCCACGGTTCACCGCCGTGGCCGAATTGAAGCCCTCAGGGTGGCTTCAGTGTCT
>JAYUBA010001402.1:0-3099 GCA_043741075.1 Frigoriglobus sp. | reverse complement strand
CCTTGAGCGCCTTCTCCTCGCTGTCCCACACCTTCTTGCCGTCCTTACCGAACAGCGCCATGAACGGGATGCCGCCGTCCAGCCCGAACCGCTTGGTGACCTTCGCGTCGGCGTCCTTGTAGTCGAGGAGGATGTAGTTGGGGAACGCGGCCCCCTTGTCCTTGAGGAACTTGAGCACCTTCTCCTTGTCGTACTCCTTCGCCGGGCCTTCCTTGTCCATGCTCACGCTGACGCAGGACAGTCCCTTGCCCTTGTACTTCTTGTCCGTCGAAACGAAGTGCGGGAACTTCTTCACGCACGGCGCGCACCACGTCGCCCAGAAGTCCACCAGCACCACCTTACCCTTCTCGGCGGCGATGGCCTTGTCGAGGTCGTCGTACTTCACCTCCGTGACCGCGACGCCCTTACCCGGCTCGTCGGCGGCCGGGGTACAACTGACCACGAGCGCGAAGAGCGCGAGCGACCCCGCGGAAAGAACGATTCGGCGCACGAGTGCCTCCAGTTTGTAGGACAGGCTTCCAGCCTGTCATTGCGATAAAGAGACAGGCTGGAAGCCTGTCCTACTGTGCCAACTCGGATTCGATGAGTTTATCCAGTTCGCGGTCGCTGAGTTCTTCCTGCTCGCGGTCCCAGACCTTTTCCCCGCCCTTGTTGAAGAGCGCCATAAAAGGAATGCTGTCTCCCAGCCCGAAGCGATGACTGATCTTCTTCTCGTCGTCTGTGGCAACGAAGTTCGGGAACGCGGCACCCTTCTCCCGCAAGAACGCCAGCACGTCCCCCTTGCTGTAGTCTCCCCGCGACCAGAGTTTGTCCATGCTCACGCTGATGCACACCAACCCCTTGTCCGCATACTTGTTGTGCGTCGAAACGAAGTGCGGGAACTTCTTCACGCACGGCCCGCACCACGTCGCCCAGAAGTCCACCAGCACCACCTTCCCCTTGCGCTCGTCGAGGGCCGCTGCAAGCCCGTCGGCGCGCACTTCGGTGAGGTCAACCGGGCCGGACGCGGCCGGAGGGCGCGACAGTTTCGCGCAGCCGATTGCGAGCGCGAGGAGAACTCCGAGCGACACGAGCCGACGCATGACGGTCTCCGCGAAGGGGATCATGCTGAATCATACCGCGCCGCGGGCCGCGGGCTTGCAGCTTCTCCGAAGCGGGCGCGGCCTATTCAGCCCGCGCTCCCGCTGCTAGGATGATGGGGATTGGTTAACGGCCGGGATGAACCCGGCCGCTCGCTTCTCTCGTGAGCGCCGAATGCCGACGCCGACCGCGAACATCCGCAACTTCTGCATCATCGCCCACATCGACCACGGCAAGAGCACGCTGGCCGACCAGTTCCTGCTGAAAACTGGCACCATCTCCGAGCGCGACATCAAGGCCCAGACGCTCGACAGCATGGACCTGGAGCGCTCCCGCGGCATCACCATCCGCATGCACCCGGTCACCATCTACCACGAATACAAGGGCACGCGGTACGAGCTGAACCTCATCGACACGCCCGGTCACGTCGATTTCAACTACGAGGTGTCGCGGTCGCTGGCGGCGTGCGAGGGCGCGATCCTCCTGGCGGACGCGTTCCAGGGCGTGCAGGCGCAGACGGTCGCCAACGGGTTCCTCGCGATGGACGCGGGGTTGAAGATCATTCCCACGCTGAACAAGATCGACCTGCCGCACGCGCGCCCGGATTTCGTGATCGGCGAGATGGAAACCGCCCTCATGACCGACCCCGCGGAGGTCATGCGGGTCAGCGCGAAAGCCGGGATCGGGATCGAGGATCTGTTGGCCGCGGTGATCGACCGCGTCCCGGCCCCCGCGGGCGACCCGACCAAACCGCTCAAGGCGCTCATCTACAACAGCCACTTCGACACCTATAAGGGGGTGGTCGTCTACATCCGCCTGATGGACGGCACGATCAAGCCGGGGTCGCGCATCAAGATGATGCGCGCCGGCCGCGAGTACGCCATCGTCGAGATGGGCCAGTTCCGGCCGGACATGGTGAAGTGCGACGAGCTGAACGCCGGGCAGGTCGGGTACTTCACCGCGAACATCAAGAACATCGACAACGTGAACATCGGCGACACCGTCACGGACGCGACGAACCCGACGGCCGAAGCGATGGCCGGGTACAAGGAGCCGAAGCCGATGGTGTACTCCGGGCTGTTCCCGGTGAACAACAACGAGTTCGAGGATTTGCGCGAGGCGCTCGGCAAGTTGAAGCTCAACGACAGTAGCTTTACGTTCCAGCCGGAAGTGTCCGACGGCCTCGGGTTCGGCTTCCGGTGCGGCTTCCTGGGGATGCTCCACCGCGAGATCATCCAACAGCGGCTGGAGCAGGACAGCGACCTGAACCTGATCCAGACCGCGCCGAACGTGTCCTTCGAGATCAAGAAGCGGGACGGCGAGGTGATTACCGTTCACGGGCCGCAGGAGGTGCCGGACGCGGGGTTCATCGAGGAGTTCCGCGAGCCGATCGTGCGCATCAGCTTCCTGATCCCGGCGACGAACATCGGCGTGCTGATGGGCATGTGTACCGACCGCCGCGGCACGTTCGTCCGCACCGAGTACCTGAGCCAGCAGCGCGTGATTTTGGTGTACGAGATGCCGCTCGCGGAGGTGATTTATGACCTGTACGACAAGCTCAAGTCGGTCACCCACGGCTACGGCACGATGGACTACGAGGTGCTCGGCTTCAAGTCCGCGGACCTGGTGAAGATGGACATCATGGTTCACGGGCAGAAGGTGGACGCGCTGTCGGTGATCGTCCACCGGGCGAGCGCCGAGCGCCGCGGCCGGCTGATCCTCAAGAAGCTCCGCGAGGAGATCAGTCGCCACCTGTTCGAGGTCGCGCTCCAGGCCGCGATCGGCGCGCGCGTGGTGGCGCGAGAGAACATCGCCGCGATGCGGAAGAACGTGACCGCGAAGTGCTACGGCGGCGACATCACCCGCAAGCGCAAGCTGTGGGCGAAGCAGGCCGAGGGCAAAAAGCGGATGAAGCAGATCGGGCAAGTGGAGGTGCCGCAGGAGGCGTTCCTCGCGGTGCTGGAGTCGGACGACTAGCGGGCACTGGTCTCAAAGGTGTGGTTGGGGACTCGTGTTCTT
>JAYUBA010001401.1:0-10064 GCA_043741075.1 Frigoriglobus sp. | reverse complement strand
TGCTGTCACGACTACAAGAAGCAGCAGGAGCTTCTGACGAAAGGAATCTCCGGCCGCGCGAACGTGCAGTGGGCCATCGCCTACGACCCGGACACCACCACCAAGCACCTCAACCCGGTGTACGAGAACGCAGACTGGGCCAAGGGGTTCGACGTGATCGTTCACGACGAGTGTTCGTCCGACGTGAAGGACCCCAAGATCGTCGATCGCATCTTAAAGCCGCACCGGGACGGCCTGCCGGCGGTGGTGCTGCACTGCGGGATGCACAGCTACCGCACCGAGGGCTTCCCGAAGACGACGCCGTGGTTCGACTTCACCGGCCTCGCCAGCACCGGGCACGGCCCGCAGGCCCCCATCGATGTCCGGTACATCGACAAGGAGAGCGCGATCACCAAGGGGCTGGACGGGTGGAAGACGGTGAACGAGGAGTTGTACAACAACGCCGCCGGCAAGCTGCTGGACACGGCGCAGCCGCTGGCGAAGGGGAAGCAGACGTTCAAGAACAAGGACGGCAAGGAGCGCACGGACGAGGCGGTCGTGGTGTGGACGAACACGTACAACGGGAAGGCGAAGGTGTTCGCCACGACGCTGGGCCACAACAACGAAACGGTGGCCGACGCGCGTTACCTCGACCTGGTCGCCCGCGGGCTGCTCTGGTCGGTCGGGAAGCTGGACGACGCCCACCTGAAGCCGGCCGCGAAGGTGATGCTCGACGCGGACAAGTGATGCCGGAATCGTGGTGAACAGGAACCATCTGCTTTGCTTTGACCTCCCCCTTTGAGGGGGAGGTCGGCGAGGCTTTGCGAGCCGGGGGGGGGGAAGCGACACGGACGGAGCGATGTCCCACCCCCGGCTCGCAAAGCCTCGCCGACCTCCCCCTCAAGGGGGGAGGTCAAAGCCACGAGGCGGATGACTACCGTTCGGCACAATCCCGGTTCACGCGGCCCCGGCGCGCGGCAGCGCGGCCAGCGCCGTCTGGAGCGGGCACCCGTCCGGGATCGCCCCCCCCTTGCGGTAGCGGTCGAGCAGTTCCTGCGACCGCCGGGCGAGCATCCGCCGCACCTCCCGCCGCTTGCCCTTCACCCGCGGGATCGCCATCGAGTCGTAGGCGGTCGTCTGGTGCCGCAGCCACGCGACGACCGCGGCCTCGGCCCGCTGCTCGACCGGGATGCGCTTGGTGCGGGCCACCGTGCCGCTCCCGACCGGCGTCGCGTGGTCGGCGACCGCTCGCGCCAGTCGGTCGGCGAGTTCGGCGCGGTCCGGGTGGAAGTTCAGGAACGCGCGGACCGCGAGCCAGAACTCCTCGACGTACACGGTCTGGGCCTTCTCGCGGCGCCCGGTGTCGGCCTCCCGGCGGCGGGCGTACGTCTCCGTCGAGCGCTCCGCGTCCAGTTCGGCCTTCACCCGCTCGACGGTGCCGGCCGGTGCCCACACGCCGCGCGAGAACACCTTGCGGCCCCGCTTCTCCGCGACGGACCAGCTTTCGCCGGCCGCGCGCACGCGGCGGGTGAGGGCCGCGTCGCTGGGCGGCACCAGCGCCCAGCCGTCCGGGACCGTGCGGACCGTGCCGTCGGGCGCCCGGACCGTGTTCGCGGTCGGGCCGGGCGTGAACGCCGCGGGAGTGTTGTTCGCGCGCATTGAACCTCTATCGGCCGAACGGTCGCCCGCCTTCAGTCGGTCCGGTTTGCCCGCTCCCGCTGCGATGGCGTTCGGTCGGCGCAAGTCTTGCGGCTCGGTGCGTCATACGGGCACCAATCACCCACGGCACCGGAAGCCATGCTCGCCGACACCATTACCGCTATTCTGTCCGCGCTCGTCGTCGCCGGCGTGGCGCTGCAGTTCGCCGCCGCCTCCGGACTGGGAGTCCGCATCGTGCGGCGCAAGCTCGCCCGACGGAGTTCGATGGCCCGCCGGACCGTACCCGCGGCTCCGAATCGGCGCACCGCGTCCGCGCCGTCCGCGGTTCGGCCGCCCGCCCGCCGCCGGTGCCGCGACTACCGCCTCGCCCTGCGCGCGGCGCGCCCGAACGCCGCGTGAGCGGCGCGAACCGGTTGGGGTTGTCCGAATTCGGGGGGCGCTGCTAGAGGGGGGAGCCGACTCGTCTCCACTGAGCAGGAATCTCGCCGTCCGGGGGGCACGGATGCTGAACGCCGTAACCGCGATCTGGAAGTTCCGATACTTCCTGTTCGCCCTCGTCCGACTCGACCTGCGCCAGCGGTACAAGCGGTCGTTCCTGGGGCTGGGATGGGCGATCATCCACCCGGCCGCG
Source organism: Frigoriglobus sp. (assembly GCA_043741075.1). Lineage (GTDB taxonomy): Bacteria > Planctomycetota > Planctomycetia > Gemmatales > Gemmataceae > Gemmata. Next base: position 7,795 of record JAYUBA010001401.1, on the reverse strand, counting down.
ACGGCCGCCGCCTACGTCGTCGTGTTCGGCGGGGTACTCGCCCAATCGACCCCGAGCTACATCGTAACACTCCTGATCGGGCTGGCCGTCTGGGGGTTCATCCGCGAGTCGGCGGTGAGCGGGTGCCTGGCGATCGTGTCCCACGAGTCGTACATCCGCCAGTGCCCGCTCCCGTTCGGCCTGTACTCGCTGCGGTTCGTGCTCGGGTACGCGATCCAGGCGATTTTCGCCTTGGGGGTCGCGGTCGCGGCGGTCGTCTGGGTGGACGGGCGCGGCGACAAGCTCCTGATCCTGTGGGCCGTCGTCCCGTCGCTGCTGCTGATCTTCGTCGCCGGCTGGTCGGTGGCGACGATCGTCGCGTTCGCGCAGGTCTACTTCCACGACACCAAACACCTGCTTGAAATTGGCGCGCAGATCCTGTTCTTCCTGACACCCATCGTGTACCCGCCCAGTTTGCTCGTCGGCAAGGGGTTGGGGTGGATGGCCCGGTTCAACCCGGTGAACGTGTACCTGGAACTGGTCCGCTACCCGCTGCTCACCGGGGAACTGCCGCAAGCCAAACTGTACGTGATTGGGGTGGTCTTTACGGCCGCCCTGTTCGGTCTGGCCGTCGCGACCTGCTCGTGCTGCCAGAAGAAGACCGTCTTTCACCTGTAAAGCGCGCTCGCAAGACCCTCCCCAACCCTTCCCCCAAGGGGAGAGAGGTTGAGGGGTCTTGCGAACCCAAATCCGCCTTGACCACGTTTCCGACGCGACGTAAATTGCCGCCCTTCCCGGTCGAGCGTCACAGGGCACGGCCGCCCGCACCGCCGGGAGACACCAGGACGGTACCATGATTAGCGTCCTCTTTTGCTCGCGGGCCAAGGACAACCCCGACTCCGGCCTCCGCCGCCTGCTGGACTCGGCCGTCGCCTGCACGACGCCGGGCGAGCGCGAGCAGATCGAGTTCCTCATCAAGTTCGATTCCGACGACGGCGACCGGTTGCCGGACGACGTCTTCGCGAACTACCCGTTCCCGGTGCGCACGTTCGTCTGGTCCCGCGGCGAGGGCCGGCACGGGCTGCACCACGCCCAGGAGTACATGTTCGCCCAGCGCGACCCGCGGTCGCGGTTCTGCCTGATGACGGCCGACGACTTCTACTTCAACCGCTCCGGGTTCGTCTCGGACATCCTGGCCGTGAAGGACGAGTTCTGCATCCTGGGGCACACGCGCCCGCCCATCGAGGCGTTCGCCGGCACCTACGAGCAGGAGGCGGTGATCCGCCAGTGGGTCGTCTCGTTCGGACCCTGGTCGCCGGTCGTCAGCGCCCGCCTCATCGAGGTGTGCCAGAACTTCGGGTGGCAGGCGAACGTCGATAGCTGGCTGATGGGCCTGTCCGTGGTGCTGTACGACCTGTACGGGGTGGTGATCTGGAAGACGCACGCGCCGTTCTACGAGCGGGGCGGGGAGTGCGACCGGCCGGCGAGCACGGGCGCGGCGCCGACGTACAACAACATGGAACTGACCAACAACGTCGGCCCGCTCAACCGGTACTGGTTCGAGCTCGTCCGCCGACAGGCCCGCAACGTCTACTTGAACATGATGCACGGCACCGACCTGCGCCGCCGGAGCCTGGGCGAGAAGCTCGGCGTGGCGTGGCGGAAGGTCCGCGCCCAGCCGGTGCGGCGGCTGCCCGTCCGCGTCCTGCGGAGGCTCCGCCGCAACCTCGCCTCCGTGTTCGCCTGACCTCCCGTTCGGAAGGCTCGCGCCCCCGGCTCCCTGGCCGCACAGGTGATACGGAATCGTGTTGAGCAGGAACCATCAGCCTTGCTTTGACCTCCCCCCTTGAGGGGGAGGTCGGCGGCGCTTCGCCGACGGGTGGGGGGAAGCGATAGCAGAGGAGTGACGTTTCACCCCCCACCCGCTGCGTTCGCAAAGCCGAACGCAGCGACCTCCCCCTCAAGGGGGGAGGTCAAAGACAGAAACGCGCCGACTGACACCCGCTTACCCCCTTACCCCCCACTCTGTCCCTACTTCCCCAGCTTGCGCTTGAAGTAGTCGAGGGTGCGGCGCAACCCTTCGTCGCGGCCGACCTGCGGTTCCCAACCGAGCAACTGCCGGGCGCGGGTGATGTCCGGCTGGCGCACCTTCGGGTCGTCCTGCGGCAGCGGCCGGTACTCGATGTGGCTGCTACTGCCCGCCATCTTCAGAATCTCTTCGGCGAACTCCAGGATGGTGATTTCCGCCGGGTTGCCGAGATTCACCGGGTCGTGGAAGTCGGTGGCCAGCAGCCGCCAGATGCCTTCGACCAGATCGGTCACATACTGGAAGCTCCGCGTCTGCTTGCCGTCGCCGTACACGGTGAGCGGTTCGCCCACGAGCGCCTGGTACATGAAGTTCGGCAGCACGCGGCCGTCGTTCAGCCGCATCCGCTCGCCGTAGGTGTTGAAGATGCGGATGATCTTCGTATCGACGCCGTGGACGCGGTGGTAGGCCATCGTGATGGACTCGGCGAACCGCTTCGCCTCGTCGTACACGCCGCGAATCCCGATGGGGTTGACGTTGCCCCAGTAGCTTTCGGTCTGGGGGTGTTCGAGCGGGTCGCCGTACACCTCGCTGGTGCTGGCGAGCAGGTACTTGGCGCCGTGGGCCTTGGCGAGGCCGAGGGTGTTGTGGGTGCCGAGCGCGCCGACCTTGAGCGTCGGGATCGGGTGTTCGAGGTAATCGACCGGGCTGGCCGGGCTGGCGAAGTTGAGGACGTTGTCGAGCTTGTCCTTCACCTTGAGCGGGTTGGAGATGTCGTGCCCGATGAACCGGAACCGCGGGTTGACGCGCAGGTGGTCGAGGTTGCCGAGGTCGCCGGTGATGAGGTTGTCCACCGCGACCACGTCGTGCCCTTCGGCCAGGAACCGCTCGCAGAGGTGGGAGCCGATGAACCCGGCTCCGCCGGTGATGAGGGTGCGCACGCGCGAGGCTCCTTCGTGGTAACGTGGGCTGCGGAGTTGGGATACCGCGCGCACGCGGCGAAGCAAGCGGCGGGACCAACGGAAGCCGGCCGCGGCGCGTTCGGGTGGCGGCGGGCGGTGCCATTCGGCTACGATCGGGCCTGTCGCGGAGGGCTGCCGATGTCGCGTGTCGCGCTGGTGCTGGTGTTGCTGCCGTTGGCGGAAGTTGCGTCGGCGGCGGACCTACCGCCGGGCGCGCTCGTGCGCCTCGGCGACGACCGCTTCCGCGCGGGCAGCGGGGTCTACAATCTCGCAATCTCGCCGGACGGCAAGCAGTACGCCACGGCACACGACGCCGGTACGCGGTTGCTCGCGGTGACGGTGTGGGACTCGGATACCGGCCGACCCGTTCGCGAACACGCGGTGAACAGCGAACTCTTCAAAGGGTTCGTGTGGGGGAAGGGCGGCGCGTTCGCGATCACCGCCCGCGTCGAACAGGGGCCGAAAGACAAGCGCGGCGAATCGCACCCGGACGACTTCCGCGTGTGGGACTTCACCGCCCCGAACACCGCGCCGCCCCTGTTGCCGCCGCTGGGACTGGTCGAGCGGACGAACGGCTCGATCCTCGACGGGCCGCCGAAGGACGGGCCGGAGTACACCGACTTCCATTTCAGCGCGGACGGCCGGCGAGTCGCGGCGCGGTGGGAGTCCGCGGCGGGCAAGCACGCAGTTCACGTGTTCGAGCTGAAGCCGGCCGCCACCGCGGCGAAGCTGACCCGCGTCGGCACCATCGATCTCGGTGCCGAAGGGGCGGGCGCGGTGCGCGTTACCGCCGACGGCAAGACGCTCGTCACCTTCCGCGCGCTGGCGAACTCCTCCGGGATGGCCGCGACCGTGTGGGATGTCGCCGCGGGTAAGCCGCAGCCACCCATGCTCGTGTCGAACGCCGCGGGACTGGCCCCCACTCTCATTGACGTACCCACTGGCAAGGCGATTGCCCACCGGCTGATGCTCGCGCCGGACGGCCGCTCGCTCGCCCTGCACGCCGCGGACGAGAAGGAGTGGGGGTTCGACGTGGCTCCGCTCACCTTGCCGTACAAATCCGCCCCCCGGAAGCCCGCACGCATCCGGCTGCCCTACGGCCCGGCGAACGAGTTTCTGCACCGCGGCGGCGAGTGGGACGGCGGCGGGTACGCGTTCTTCCCAGCGGGCGAAAAGCTGGCCGTCGCGACGGATCGTTTCACGGTGGTCATCGACACCGTCAGCGGGAAGGAACTGGGCCGGCTCGAAGGGCACGCGGACACGCCGTCCGCGGTCGCGGTGTCGGCCGACGGCACCGTGATCGCGACCGCGGACGAACACGGCCTCGTTCGGTTGTGGGACGCGAAGACCTATCGCCCGGTTCACGACGTTCCAGGCCACCGCGCGCCGGTCGAACACGCGGAACTGTCGCCCGACGGCAAGCGCCTGCTGACGTGGGCCAAGGACGATACCGTGCGGCTGTGGGACGTGGCGACCGGGCAGGAGGTGCGCGCCTTCCTCGGCGCGCACGACGACTACAGACCGGTATTCACGCCCGACGGCACGGCGGTCATCTACAGCAACAAGAAATCGCTCATCGCACGCGACCTCCAAACCGGTCTTGAGGTTCCGCTGCCGAAAAACGCGGACGATTTGAAACCCCGCGCCGCAATCCGTTCGACCCCGCGGCTATCCGCGTCGGTGCATAGCGATTCCACCGACATCCGGGTGCGCGAGTCCGCTTCGAACGCATTACGCCGCACGCTCGCCGGACACCGCGGGGAGGTTCGCATACTCGGGTTCACCCCGGACGGCACCAAGCTCCTCACCGCCGGCGGCGACCACACCGTTCTCGTCTGGGACATGCGGCTTCAACATGTGCCGCTGCCGGACGCGGTCAAGAAGGAGACGAGCGCCGCGAAGCTGTGGGACACGCTCGCCACCGGCACCGCGAAGGACGCGTACCTCGCGATGGCCCGCCTCGCCCGCGAACCGGACGCCGCGCTCAAGATGGCGAAGATGCGCCTGAAGCCGGCCACAAAGGAAGACCGCGGCACCGACGCGGCCAACCTCGCCGACGCGCGGGCCGTTGAACTCCTCGAAGCGCTCGACACGGACGAATCGCGTGCGCTGCTGAAGGAACTGGCCGCCGGCCACGCGGACGTGTTCCGCACCCAGGAGGCGAAGCGGGCACTGGAACGTCACAGGTAAGTAACGAGCCGGTCCGCGGGCGAACACCCGGTGAAACCGTCGCGTAGAATCGGCGACGGGTGTACTCCGGAGGGCTTCGCGATGAACCGAGCAAGGCCGTACCTGAAGGCCGCGGCGGTGGTCAGCACCGTCGCCCTGATGGGCGCGTTCGTCGCGTACCGTGCGGGGGCGTTCCCCAACCCGTTCCCCGCGGACGCGCAGCCTCAGCCCGAAGCGCCCCCGGCTGCCACTCCGCAGACCGCATCCGAACCGCCCGCCCCCGACGCGGGGCATTCGGCGTTCATGTACGGTTCCAAGTCGGCTCCCGCCTTCGCCCCCGCTCAACCGACCCCGGTACCGGGCACGACGCCCGCACAGCAACCCACGCCCACGCTGGAGGGCAAGCCGCCCACGTTCATGGGCGGTTCAAAGTTCATCACCATCGTCAGCCCCACTGGCGGCCCGCCGCCACAACCGCCCGCGCCGAAACCGTGAGCGCCCGTCGCGGCGGGCGATTGGCATTGGAGATTCCGAAGAAGGTGAGATACAGTCGCCGCGAGAAGTGAACCCTCGGAGGCGAGCGGAATGAAACAGACCAAGCCGTACCTGCAAGCCGCGGCGCTCGTCAGTTCCGTCCTCCTGGTCGGGGCGTTCATCGGCTGCCGCACCGGTACGATCCAGCCACTCGGAAAGGCCGACCCGCGACCGGCGGCACCGCAGCCGCCCGCAGCGCAGCCCACGCCCGAAGGTAAGCCGACGTTGATGCCCGGCTCGAAGTCGCTGATGATTGACCTTCGAGCCAACGGGACGCCGGCCGCCAATCCGCCGGGCGCCGCGCCCCCGCCGACCCCCCCCGCACCCGAAAAGAAGCAGCAGTTTATTATCATGGGTGGTCCCAAGTCGGCCCCCGTGTTCGCTCCCACACCGGCCGACCAGCCGAACACCCCGCCGGGACCGTGAGCGAACACATGAGGCCGGCGTGTGAACTATGCTTGCCGACGCGAACACCCTGGGGGGCGGCAAAATGGAAGCGCGTCGGCGTGTCTTTCGGTCCTCGGCTCTGGTGTGGTCCCTGATCCTCGCCGGGTGCTTCGTCGCCTTCGCGGGCAGTGCGGTGTTCTTCGCGGGGTCGAAGTCGAATCCCGCCTTCAAAATGGTTCCCGCAAAGCCCTATACCAGCACACCGCCGACGAACACGGGCGGTTCCAAATCGCCCACCACCTCCGGCCAAAACCCGGCCGGACCCTTCGCCCCGGATGCGGACGGGCCGTGAGCGAGCGCATCAGGCCGGGGTGTGAACTAGGATTGCCGACACGAACCCTCCCCACGAGGTCGGCACGCATGACACGCTTCCAGCGCTTACGCCGGGCCGCGGCCCTCGTCGGCGCCGCCCTGTTGGTCGCGGCGTTCGTCCTGTACCGCGCCGGGTTCGGGACCGGCTCCATGAGCGCCACCAAATCGACGTTCATCTTCGTCGGCAGCGACGTGAAACCGCCCGCCGCCAAGCAACCGCCGAACGCGGCGCCCGCTCCGGGCGGTCAACCCGAAGCCGCGACCCGACCCGGCGAGTTGCCCGCCAAACCGGTCGAGTGATCACCTTCGCGAGACCCCACATGAACGTCGTCGATCTCCTCCTCGCGACCGGCCTCAGCCTGCTGTTCCTCGTGCTCGTGTTCCGGCCGCTCGAACTCGCGTTCCCCGCGAAGCCGGGGCAGCGGTTCTTCCGCCCGGCCTGGGCGCTCGACCTCTCGTTCCTCCTCGGCCAGTACCTGCTCTGGAACGCCGTCGTCTTCTGGTGCCTGTGGCACGGCCGCGACGCGCTCGGTGCCGTCGTCCCGCGCGACTTCCAGCACGCGGTCGCCGCGCAACCGGGGTGGCTCCGGATCGTCGAAGTGGTGCTGCTGAGCGACTTCTGCGTCTACTGGGGCCACCGGTTGCAGCACCGGTCGAGTTTCCTGTGGCGGTTCCACTCGGTGCACCACAGCGCCGAACACCTGGACTGGCTGGCGGCCCACCGCGAGCACCCGCTCGACACGGTGTACACGCTGACGCTCATCAACCTGCCGGCGTTCGTGCTGGGGTTCCCGCTGGAGACGCTCGCCGGGTTCATCGCGTTCCGCGGCATCTGGGCCATCTACATCCACTCGAACGTGCGGCTCCCGCTAGGGCCGCTGCGCCCGCTGCTCGGCGCGCCGGAGCTGCACCACTGGCACCACGCCCGCGACCGCGACGCCGGCAACTACGGCAACGTGTGCCCGCTGATGGACCTGCTGTTCGGCACCTACGTGTGCCCCGGCCACGAGCCGGAGAGCTTCGGGCTGAACGCGCCCGCCCCGACCACCTGGCTCGGCTTCATGCTGCAACCGCTGCTACCGAAGAGGAGAAAGGCGAAGCCAGAGGTCACGGTTGAATCGCTCGTATGTGCCGAGGTACAATCGGGAGGTGAATGGCAACCGCTGGGAGCGAACGATGAACAAGCTGGTGATCGTGGACGAGCAGATGCGTGCGAAGCTGGGCAAGGATGAATCGGTGGCGGTTTGCGCCGCCGATGGGACGGTTCTTGGCCTCTTTATTCCTGCTGTGCCGCCGGGGAAGGCGAACCTGCATCCAGAGATATACGACGAGGAAACAGCGCCGCGGCTGCCAGACGGTTCGCGGC
>JAYUBA010001400.1:0-10064 GCA_043741075.1 Frigoriglobus sp. | reverse complement strand
TAAAATCATGGCGGCCGCCCGTGGGCGAGGGCCGTGAGAGCTTCAGCAACCCTCATGCTACCTCACCACGGACGGTCACAGAATCGGCATCAGTCGAGTTCAGGGCGTCGTCAGATCGGTCGGCGCCGGCGGCCGTGGTTCCGAGCCCGGTGAGCGCGAAGATCTGGCCGCGCCGGTCGCCGCGTTCCCGCTTGATGGCCAGGCTGTCCTCGAAGTAGCGGCGGGCTTCCACCCGTCCCCCGACGGCCCGGTAGGCGCCTCCCAGGTTCTGCAACGCGAGAGCTTCGACCGCACGTTTCTCGGTCTCGCGCGCGATCTTCAGCGCCTCGTGAAGGACTTTTAGTTCGTCCCCGTGTCGCCCCGTGGACCCGTACACCAGCCCGATGTTGATGAGCGCCCGCGCCGCCCCGTCCGAGTCTTTTGCCGCCCGGCCGAGTACCAGAGCCTCTTCGTAACACCGCAGGGCATCCCGGTACTGGGCGGTCTGCCGGTACACGTTCCCGACGTTGTTCAGTGTGTCACCCAGTTCCTTCCGATCGCCCACCTCCCGTCTGAGGGCCAAACTCCGCTCGTAGAACGAGAACGCCTCGGCGTATCGACCAGTGTCGCCGCAGAGCTTGCCGAGGTTGTTCAGCACCCCGGCCTGGTCGGCCGGCCGTTTCGCCTCGCGGTAGAAGCCGAGGGCCTTCTCGTACGCGGACCGGGCGGTGTCGAAGTCGCCCCGTTGGGCCTCCGGGACGCCCAGCCAACTGTGGGCTGCCCCCAGCGCATCGTTGTCGGCGGACCGCTCCGCCGTCTCGAGCGCCAGGGCGTTCGCCTTCTGGGCGGCCGCCGGCCGGTTCCGGTCGAACCCGTCCTTGGTGAGCCTGTTCGCCGCGTCGGTCAGCCCCGGCCCAGGGACGAGGTCGGCGTTTGCTTTGTACAGCGCCTCGCGCGCGTTTTTGCCGGCCGCTCCGAGAAGCGCCTCGGCCAACTCGTCCTCGGCGATGGTGTACGCCGTCACCTTCCATTCCTTGCCCTGCCGGTTCAGGTACAAGACCCGGTTCAGGGTGCCGAGGTCGCGGTGGGGCTTGCCGGTGGGCCTGTTCTGCCCGGACAACTGCACCCGCACCTGCACCCGCACTTCCTTCGCGTCCGCCTGGACGGCCACGACGGTGAGTTTGTCGAGCTTGAGTTCCCCGGTCTCGGCGAGGATTCGGGCCAGGTTCTTCTTGCGGGCGTCGTAGCCGGGCGCCTTTTCGTCCCAGAAGCCCATCAGCCGGTCCAGGTTCTTGGCCGCGTAGGCGTCGAAGTACTTCTGAACTGTCCGGCGGACCTGGTCCTCAGGCTCGTCGGCGGCGGGCGACACGGCGACGGTCACGAGGGCGGCGGCGAGGAGCGCGAAGCGGAGTCGGGCGGGACGCATGGGTCGCTCCGCGGAGGTGGGTCGGAGAGCGTGATTGGCCGCGGAGGAGTTGCCCCGCGTCCGGAAAGGACCGCGGGCCGCACGCGGACGTGCGGCCCGCGCGAACGGCGGCGGTTACTTGTCTTCAAGGAACGGGAGGAGTTCCTTCTGGTAGGAGAACCTGGCACCGTGGGTGATCTGGATGAGGTCTTCCAGTTGTTCGGCGTCGAGGCTCTTCAGGAAGAGGGTGCCGTTGCGGAACACCGAGGACGACTTGTCCTGATTCTTGACGAGGCTGAGGCTGCCGAAGATGATCCGGTCGTTCAGCTCGGCGATCTTCGTCAGCATTCCCGTCGGCGGCTTGAAATCGACCGCCGTCGTGAGCACCTCGGTGTACACGTACACGTACAGGACTTCGCCCCCCTTGTTGTCCTTCCACGCCGCCTTCCGCTCCTCGACGACGACGACCGAGGTGCCGGCCCGGGTCTCCAGCACCACCCGGAAGACGCCTTCCTTGGTTTTCTTGTAGTCCAGTTTGGCCTCCTTGAGAAGCTTCTCGGTGGCGTCGCCGGGCGCGGCCGCCGCGGTGCCCGCCGTGAACCCCCACCCGAGTGCCGCGAAGCCGAGCGCCGCCGCCAGTGTCAACCTGCTCATGTCTCCCCCTGTGAAGTTCGGAACGCGCACCCACCACAACGCCCGATCCGACCCGGCGTGCGCACCGGGGCGGGGGCGAAACGGGCCTGGAACTGCCGCCGTCACTTCGGAATCTGCACGATCACCAGTTCGACCACCTTCCCCTTCGCCACCCGCACCGCGACCCCCTGCTCGCGGTAGAACCGGTAGTACACCCCGGCCGCGGTCAGCTCGCACGGGTGGTAGTCGTCGCCGAGCAGCGCCTCGACCTCCTTGGGCGTCAGCCCGACCTTCAGCGCCCCCGCCCCGCCGGCGCCGACCGTCTTCCCCTTGAGCGCGATGGCCGGGGCGTCTGGGCCGACGAGGATGATGGCGATCACCTCGTCGTTCGCGGTGAGCAGCTCGACGCCCTCCTTCTCGTACCGCACCCGCATCATGGAGGTGCCGTTGACCGCGATCGACGCCTGCCCCTTGCCGAGCGTCTTCGCCAGTTCGTCGATGTCGCCTCCGAGGGTGATCTCGGTGCCCTTCACCGTCACCCCGGTCACGAGCCGCACCGGTTCGGGGCGGTCCATCTTGAACGCGTCCTTCGGCTTCGCCTCCTTGCCGCACGCCTTCGCCACGTCCGCGTACCGGTCGTACCCGGCGTCCCACCACAGCGATAGCGATGTGGTGACGCGGAGGTACGTCTCCAGCATCTCAAACGCCTTCTCCTTGTCAGCCTTGCCGGCCTTGCCGGCGTACACCATCGCCCGCGTGTACAGCAGGGCCGAGTCGAACGACGGGGCCAGCCGCTTGGCGGCCGGGCCGGCGAACGAGCGGACCACCTTCTCACCCTCGTCCAGTTGGGCCAGTCCCTTGTCGGTGTGGCCGTCGGCCACGGCGGCGACGCCCAGGTTGATGAGCAGCATGGCGTGCGCCGCCGGGTCGAGGGCGGCGTCGGCCTTCGCCGCCTTGACCGCTTCGGCGAAGAACTTGTTCGCCTCCGGCAGATCCTTGCCGGCCGGGTGCAGCAGGTACGCGAGGCCCAGGTTGGCGAGCACGATCGTCTGCCCCGCCTGCTTCTCGTTGGACTTCCGCAGGTTGCCGACCGCCTTGAACCACAGCTCCTTGTCCTTGGCCCGCACCTTGACGGAGTCGATCCGCGTGTAGAACCCGCCGATCACCACCTGGCCGATGCCCTGCGCCTGGAAGTCCTCCTTGCTCCACTTGTCGCAGTACAGCATGAGATGGGCGTAGCCGAGGTTGGCCCACACCTCGTGGGCGTCGGGGAACTCCCGGGCCGCCCTCTCGAATGCGGTGATGGCGTTCTCGTAGTTCTCGGTGGTGAGGAACAGCACGCCGTTCTGGAACGCGGCCATCGCCTTCCACAGGTGCGCCTTGTCCTTGTCCGCCTTCGCCGCCCGGTCGTTCCACGACGGGTGGCCGGCGCCCAACCCCTCGATCGACGAGTAGTCGAGTTTCAGTTCCTGCATCCGGGTGATCGCCTTCATCCCCTTCTCGAACGAGTACCCGGCCTTGAGCGCCAGCTCGAACCCGTGCAGGTCGGCCTCGACCTCGGCGGCCCGCCCGAAGGTGATGCGGAGGAGCGGCGTCTTGTCCCGCGGCTTGTCGTCCAAGTGGCCCTTGATGATGTGACCGAGTTCGTGGCCGAGGATGAACGCGAGGCGGTCGGCGGCGTCCGGCTTGTCGCTCTCGATCGCCTTCGCCATCATCCCTTCGGTGACGCGGATGATGGGATACCGCTTGCCGTCCTTCTTGTCCTTGACGTAGAAGGAGGCGTACGCGTTGATTTTGGGATCGTCCTCGAAGCCGATGTCCGGCGGCCACTCGAAGCCGTCCGGCTTCTCGGCCACGGCGAGTAACTTCGCCGACACGTCGGCGAGCAGTTTCTTATCTTTTTCGGTCGGCGCGGCGGTGCTGATGCCGGCACCGGCGAGGGTGATGAGGGCCGCGAGCGCGGCGACGCTTCGGTACATGGGTGGGCCGCCTGGTCGTGGGAGGAATCGGGATGGAGGTAAGGGAGCGTCGCCGGGCGGGCCGCGCCCGGCGACGACGGGTGTCGGTCAGCGGCCGGAGTTGCGAGGTGCCTGGGTTCCGCTGCGGTCGGTCGGCCCGACGGGGCGAACGGGCAGTTCCTGCCGCCCGGTCGTCGGCGCGCTGAAGTCGCGGTTCGCGGCGGCTTCGGGAATCAGGTTCGTCTTCTCACCCGGCTGCATGCGGAGCAGCGCCCGGTCGTGGGACAGGCCCGCGTCGAGCCCCACGCGCGGGGCGTGGCGGTCGGGGGCGTAGCCGCGGGGGCTGCTCTCCGGCGGGGCGAGGGTGCGGCCGACGGCGGGGACGATCGACCGCATCTCGTCGGCGCCGGCGAACCCGCGGAGGGTGGGCCGCTCCGCGAGCTTGTTGACCGGGGCCGCCTGGTCGGCGGGCAGCACGGTCCGCGGCTCGCCGGTGGACGACCGCGGGGGCTTCGTGGGCTGGGCCGCGGCGGTGCCAGTGCAGAGCACGAACGCCGTGACGGAAAGGAGCCAACGGGAGCGCATGGGACTACCTCCTCGGAGACGGTTAACAGGTGTTATACGCCGCATCGTAGTTGCCGGTCGGACCGAACGCAACAACTTCTTTCTGCATTCTAACGGCGGTCGCCCGCCGGTTCCCGGTGCGTTACGAGCGGGTGACGAACGGCCCGCGGCGCACGCCTCCCGCCGCCGCGGGCCAGGTGCGGTCGCCCCGGCCAGATGGCCGAGAGCGTCCCGTGTTCACCGCACCGGACTCAACCGTGATACGTTCCGCGGGTCGCGGATGTGACACCGCGGGGCGGGGGGGTGCTCAATTCCGCCAGTCGCCGGTCAGTTGGAACGGCGCCCAGAACCGCGGGTGGCGGGTCTTCTTGTCCTTCATCAGTTCCAGGGCCGCCTGCCGCAGCGCCTCCGCCTTCGACCCGCCGCCGCCGGCGTGCATGCGGGTGTAGAAGGCGCGCATCAGGTCGGCCGTGGCCGCGTCCCCGACCTTCCACTGCGACACCACCACCGCCGGCGTCCCGGCCACGAAGAACGCCCACGCCAGCCCGACCGTGCCCTCGCCACGGTAGTCCCGGCCGCGACCGGTGTCGCACGCGCTGAGGACCACCAACTCTGCATTCAGGTCGAGGTTCATCACGTCGTGCGCGTAGAGCCGCCCATCGTCGCCCTTGTTCGCCGGGGTGACACCCAGCGCGGAGAACAGCGGGCGTGGCGCGTTCACCTCGCCGTGCGTGGCGAAGTGCAGGAACCGCGCCGCCGGCATCGCCTTGGAGATCTCCGCCCGGGTCGCGTCGCCCGCGAGCAGGACACGCGCGCGGTCGCCGAACACCTTGCCGACCGCTTCGGCCTCGGGGCCGCTGGCGGGCAAGTCGGGCAGGTCGGGTGTGAACTTGGCGCCGCCGACCGCGAGCACCGGGAGGCGGTCGGCCGGGCCGGGGCCGCGGACCTCGTCCCCGCGGCGGCGCATCTCCATCAGCGCCGACACCGACGGCGCGTAACTGACCGCGAACCGCTCGATCAGGTATGGGTCGTCCTTGCTCGGCGCGAGAGCCTGGAACGGGAGGGCGAGCAGCGGGTGGCACGGAACGACGAGCAGGTGTTTCTTGCCCGCGGTGTCCCTCTCGGCCGGCTCGATCAGCCACCTGTACAGGTCGTCGGACACCGGCCGCCCGGCCTTCGATGCTTGGCACGCCTTCCAAAACTGGTCGGCCGCGTCCGCCAGTTCCTCGGCGTTCACCTCGACGGAGCGGATGGCGACGCGGGCCGGGCCGTCGGGCTCGTCGCCTGCGCTAACGACCGCGATGAGCACGCGGTCCGGCAGGACGAGGTACGACAAGACGGCGAGGTCCGGCTCGCGTGCGAACACCGTTTTCTGAAGCTCGGTCAGGTCGATGTCGGGCAACTCGCCTCGCGTTTTGAGAAGGCCGGGGTGGGCCAGCGCCATCTTGGTTTTGAACTCCTCGTACCTGGCCTCGGCCTCGAGCTGCTCCGTGATGAGAGCCTCCCGCTTGCCCGGCTCCGCGTTCGCGAACCGCATCTGTGCCGCCGCCGTGCCGACGGCGGCCGAGACCGCGTTCCGCAATCGGCCCTCTTCTTGTTGCTCGTCCGATGTCATCCCCTTTTGAATGGGCGAGCGGCTGCGCTCGAGCAGGCGGTTCAAAACCGAGCCCTTCGCGCGGTCCGCGGCGACGAACGCGGCCGCGGAGTCGCCGTTCCCGGCGTGCGCCGCGGCGCGAAGCACATACAGTTCCGTGAGGACCGAGCGCGAACGCCGGGTGACCTCGAGACGCGGGTCCTCGATTTGGGTATGAAACGCCTTGGCCTTCTGGATGGCGGTCTCAGTTCGCTTGATGGCGGCGGGCCAGTCCTTCCGCGCCACGTCGATGTTCGCGATGCAGTAGTGCAGGCTGAGTTCCGCACGCGGGTTCTTGAACTTTGCGACGTCCAGGTCCAGGGCGAGCAGTTCGTTTCGGTAGCGCTCGTCGCCGGTCCCGATCAGGCACAGGATCCGCAACTCGCGGGCGAGCGCGCGTTGGGACGTCTCGCCGATCTTCTCGAAGTCGTTGATCGCGACGGCCAGGTACTCCTCGGCCTTCTTGAGCGCTCCGGTTTTGTAGAACTGCCAGCCCATCAGGAGGTTCAACTCGGCGGTCCGGGAGGCGCTGCCCCCGGTCTTCGTGATTGCGAGCGCTTCGGCGATCACTCTTTCGGCGTCCACCGGGCGGCCCGCGAGGACGTGGAGTACGGCCGCCACCGACAAGCACCGGGCGACCCCAACCTGGTCCCCGGACGCCTTGTACAACGCGAGCGCGTCCCGGAGGTGGCGGGCTGCGTCCTCCTCTGCGCCGACCTGAGCGTACTGGGCCGCCAGTCGGTAGTGCGCCGCCGCCTCGCTCCGGGGGAGTTTCAGCTCGGCCGCCAGTTTCCGAGCGTCCTCGCTGCGCCGGAACGCGTCCCCCTTCCGGCCGTATTCGGCCAGCGCGGTGCCGAGGCTAAGTAAAATATCCACCTGGGCCGGCTTGTTCCCGGCTCTGCGGTTCTCTTCCAACGCGCCTTCCCACACCGCGATCGCGTCGCCGTAGCGCCCTCGTCGGGCGTCCAAAGACGCGAAGTCCTGCCTCAGGGCGCTGGTCACGAAGTCCAGCCGGTGCTTCTTCGCGATCTGTTGTGCCTCCTTCAGCGCGCCCTCGGCGGCGATAAAGTCCCCGAGTTCCATGAACAGCTGCCCGCGGGTGATGCGAAACACGGCCTCGGGTCCCGCGCGCTCACCGGCGGGTAACTCGGGAACCGCGGCCAGTCCGTCCTCGACGGTCGCCAGCCCCCCGAGGTAATCGCCCTGTTCCTTTTGGACCGCGGCTAGGCTGAGGTTGACCCCGACGATGATGTGGTGCGCGCGCTGCTTGCGCGCTGCGGCGAGCACCTTCTTGTAAAGGTGAACGGCCGCGTCGTACCGCTCTTGTGACTGCTCGAAGTACCCGCGGATCATCGCGCACGTGAGTTCGCAGGACGCGCGCGCCTCCGCGCCGGTCACGGCCGCGGCGGTCTCCTCGGCCCACAGCAAGACGCGCCCGGCCTCGGCGAACTCGCCGCGGCCGCGAAACGCGGAGTGCTCGCTCAGCAAGTGTCGGGTGAACCCCTTGAGGTACGCGTCGTCCTTGCCCTTGAGCGCAGCGACCCGGTCGTCCTTCGACTTCGCCTCGCGGAACGCGGCGAGCGTCTCGCGGAAAGAATCCTCGTCCGCGGCCGGGATGGCGACGACGGCGGCCGCGCACGCGACGAGCAACACCAGACCGAGTCGGGCGGGTGACATGGCGAACTCCCCGTTGAAGCACCTTACTCGTGTGAGTATACCGGCGTCCCCAGGGCGCCGTGGATACTTTTCCGCGGGGGTGTCACGTCGCGGGGGCGGTCGCGTATCAGAGGGCATGACGGGTCGCGGTCGCGGCCCGGACAACCAACAAAAGGGGACTCCGATGAAGACGCTCATGACCGCCGTGCTGCTCGCCGCCCTCGCTGCTGCCGGGTTCGCCAAGGGCGACGAACCGGCCGGGCCGCCCGCCACCGCCCCAGGCAAGCCGGCCGGCAAGGCGGTCACCCTGGCCGAACTGGGCCAGATGCTCGAAGACATGGGGTACGCCCCCAAGCCTGCGAAGGGCAAGGACGGGGCGGTATACGGGTACGACGTGGTGCTGGAGGCGTCCGACATGACGGTGTACTGCACCGCCGGGGTCAGCACGAACGGCCAGGCCATCTGGATGCACGGCCGGCTCGCCCGCACGGCCGACGCGAGCACCCCGGCCGAGGCGCTCCTGGCGATGCTGGGGGCGAACTTCGACCTGTCCCCGGCGGCCATCACCTACGAACCGGTGAGCAAGAAGTTCGCCGTGGTGCTGACGATGCCCAACGGGAACGTCACCCCGGTCGGCCTTCGGGTGGCGCTGAACCAGTTCGCCCGCGGCGTCCAACAGGCCCTGGCGGTCTGGGACCGGGCGACCGCGAAGGCTCCGATGGGGACCACGACCCCCAGCCTGCTGCCGTGAGTTTTCGGGTGCTGTTGTACGCTCTTGGCAGAGGTGCTGTGGCAGTTTTGTGGCAGTGTCGCCTTCCGAGGCGGACGCTCATCGAGTTGCATCCGTTGATGTCAGCGGGCGTAGCAGTATAAATTGCTGTTGTTGCGACGCACGGGAGCTGGCATCTGGGTCGCGGTCAGAGAATCCCTCCTACTTCGCTGTCCGGTCGGCCCGTGTGGCATAAACGCTTGCCATGCGGGCTTTTGCCTTTCTGGGCGCACTTCAACGTTTCCCGTTTGTGACAGTTTTTGTGCCGTTTTGTGGCAGGTGAGATCTGTAGAGGATGCCAAGCCCATCCCGACGCCATCCGCATCGCCAAGGTGACTGCCTCCCTCCGCGGCCGCGTCTGGTGACTCCGCTCCTTTGAACACGACTGGCGCCGCCGGCCCCGCACCGATCTCGACCGGGAGGCTGCTCGGCGATTCGTCGCCCGAGTCAGCGCCTAACTCGAAAACTGGTACTCCGTGCGCTCGGAGTTTCAAACCGGTCGCAGCAGCCGGGGAAGCCGGTTCTCGGCGGCCAAGTCCCCGCCGCGACCAGCCCGGCGAGTTCGTCCCGCTCGCCCGCATCCAACAACGCCCACTCGGGCTCGTCCCCGGCCGTCCCCGGTCCGTCGTACGTGCGCCCGCACCCCGGGCACGGGCGCTCGCGGGCCAGCCGCTCGAGCCGGTTCAGTCGCGGCCCGGGCGTTCTCCGCGGCGTGCTCATTCGATCTCCCTCACGCCTCACGTGGCGCCTTCACGCCGAATTCCTTCCCACACCGCCGGCACCGATCCGCCTCGGCCGGCACGTAACCGTCCGGCGCCAGCCGGAGCGACCGTCCGTCGCACCGGCGCACCTCGCCCTCCAACTTCCTCAGCTGGTCCGATAGCCGCATCGCCCGCCCCCTCTCACCCCCGCCGCATCACCGCGTCCAGCGCGGCGAGTACCTCATCGTCGGGTGCCGGCAGCAGCGGGCAGTACGGATACTCGCCTCACACGTGGCATGTCGTGCCCCACGCCGCGAGCGCCACGGCTAGCACCAAGTCGTCGTGCCCACCGGTCGCAGCCCCGAAGGTGGCGTTGGCCTTCGCGGTGATCGTCACGCGGAAGTCCATCAGTTCCCGCATGAGCGCCGCGGCCTCAGGCAATCCCTCGGCCACCTTCAGCCGACCCTCGCCGAGCAGTCTCTGGACGTTCGCGACCAGGAGCCGCTTCGGCACCCACCACCGGCCCGTCGCGTCTACCCGCGCCCGCGAACCCGAGGTGATGGTCAGCGGACACAGCACGGCCCGCAGGGGCAGCGTGCGGAGCAGATCGACCACCGGCCGGCCCACGCCCGTCTCGTCCACCACCAGCGTCCCGCCGGCCAGCGCCTCGCACTCGAACAACGCGACCAGCCGGGCCGCCACCCGCGGGTACGGGGTGCCCAGCGGCAGCCGCTCCAGGTGCCGCACCGCGCACACCGCCGGCCGC
>JAYUBA010001399.1:0-3105 GCA_043741075.1 Frigoriglobus sp. | reverse complement strand
TCTTCGAGCCGGGTGAGGGGTCTTCGCCTCGCCCCTCGAAATACCGAAGCTTTCAGCGGAGCGACCCCGGTTCCGTTTCGGGTTTCTTTCGTGCTTCCGCGCCGCGGGCGCGCCATCATGGACATCGCGCCGCACGTCCCCCCGCCGCGTGAGGCCGGTTATGCCCGCCCCGTCGTTCCTGTCGAAACTCCCCAAGCCCGCGCTGTTCGGACTGTACGGCGCGGTCGGGGGCCTGCTCGGCGCGCTGGTGGTCGGGGAACTCGTGTGGTCCCTGCTCCGCCCGTCCGCCCCGGTAGCGGTGCCCGAACCGCCGCCGCTTCCGCAGGTCGCGGTCACCGCGTCGCCGCACGTGGCGCTCTACCCCGGCACCGAGAACGCGGTCGAGGTCCAGGTCGCGCGGGACCGGTTCGACGGCCCGGTCACCGTAACGTTCGACCCGCTTCCGCCCGGCCTGAGCGCGGCCGCGCTCACGGTCCCCGCCGGGCAGTCGGGCGCGCGGGCGAAACTCGTCGCCACGGCCGCCGCGAAGCCGGGCGCGTATCGGCTCACGGCGACCGCGACCGCCGGCCCCGACGCGTCCGTGTCCGCGGCGGTTGCGGTCACCATCACCGCGCTGCCGCCGGTTCCGCCCCGGCTCGTCGTCACCGCGTCGCCGAAGGTTCACGTCTTCCAGGGCGACAAGAACGCGTTCGGCGTGCAGATCGCTCGTGACGGCTTCGACGGCCCGGTAACGGTGCAGTTCACCGACGCGCCCGAGGGCGTGACGATCGCCCCGCTCACGATCCCCGCGAAGGCCACGACTGCCGAGGCCGTCGTCGTCGCGGACCTCGACAGGAAAGTGGGCGAGTGGCAGGTCGGCGTGCGCGCGGACGCCCCGCTCGGCGGCCAGGGGCTGACCGCGAGCGCCGGCACCGTGGTGCGCGTGGAGCCGATGCCCGTCGTGAAGCCGCAGTTGGTGGTGACCGCGTCGCCGGAGGTTCACGTCTACGTGCGCGCCCGCAACACGTTCCCGGTGAAGGTCGCGCGGGGCGGGTTCGACGGGCCGGTGACGGTCGCGTTCGCCGACGTGCCCGACGGGGTGCGCATCCCGCCCGTGGTGATCCCCGCGGGCAAGACCGACGGCACCGCGTTCGTCGTCGCCGGCCGGGACGCGACGCCGGGCGCGGCGCGGGTCGCGGTCACGGCGCGGGCGACGGCGGGCGCGACCGATGTGGTCGCGGGGACGGCCCTGTCGCTGCGGGTCGGCGTGCCGCCGGCGGCGCAAGGGCCGGCCGTCGCGGACGTGGTGTTCGTCCTCGACGTGACCGGCAGCATGGCGTCGTTCATCGACGGGGTGAAGGACGGGATCGGCGACTTCGCTGACGAACTCAAGAAGGCCCGCATCGACGCCCGCGTCGCGCTCGTGGCCTTCCGCGACGGGCCGAACAAGGAACCGTCCGAGGTGCTGACGTTCGCCGGCGAGCCGTTCACCACCGACATCGCCGCGTTCAAGAAGGCGGTCGGTAAGCTGAAGGCCGACGGCGGCGGCGACGAACCGGAGAGCAGCCTGGACGGGCTGGTCGAGGCGGCCGAGCTGAAGTTCCGCCCGCGGACCGCGCGGGTGCTGATCCTCATCACCGACGCGCCGCCGAAGCTCCCCGACCTGCGGATGAAGTCGGTCGCCGCGTGCGTGACCGCGCTGACCGAACGGAAGATCGATCAGGTTCACCTCGTCACCCGCAAGGCGGACCTGAAGACGTTCTACCAGACGTTCGCGGACAACTTCGCCGGCGAGCAGTTCGACCTGGAGCGGGTCACGAAGGGCGGGGAGAAGTTCGCGAAGATCCTGCCCGAACTGGGGAAGGCGATCGAGGCGACCATCGAGAGCGCGCCGGCCGGGGCGGCGAAGGTGGACGAGGCACCGGCGGCGAAACTGCCGCCGGCCGCGGCGCCGCCGGTGGCTTCGGCGCCGGCGCTTCCCCCGCCCGCGACCCTGCCGCCGGCCGCGGCCAAACCCGCGGTGGCACCGGCCGCGCAGGCGCCGCCCCCGAAGATCGACCCGCCCGCGGTGAAGGGCGTGCAGTCGAGCGAGCGGTACGACGCGGGGTCGCGGGGCCGGCTCGTGCTGGCCGCGGGCGCGTGGACCGGCGCGCTGTCCGCGCTGGTGTGCCTGGCGCTCGTGGCCGGACAGCACCACTACCTCCGCGGTTCGCTCCCCTCGGTCGGCGGCGCGCTGGCCGGGCTGGGCGGCGGGCTGGCGGCGGGCGTGGTCGGCGGCGCGGCCGGTCAGGGCTTGTTCCTGCTGGCCGACACCGACAGCGCGGCGGTCGAGGCCGTGTTCCGGGTGTTCGGCTGGGCGCTGCTCGGCGGTCTCGCGGGCGCGGGGCTGTCGCCGTTCATTCCGAACCTGAAGGTCGCGTCCGGCCTGCTCGGCGGGGCGCTCGGGGGCGCGGCGGGCGCGGGCGCGTTCCTGGGCGTGTCGCACCTCACGGGCGACCGACTCGGCCGGCTCGCGGGCGGGCTGATCCTCGGCTTCTGCATCGGGCTGATGGTCGCGGTGGTGGAAGCGGCGTTCCGCCGGGCGTGGCTCGAAGTGCGGTTCGGCGACCGCGAAGTCATCACCGTGAACCTGGGTGCCGACCGGTGAAGGTGGGCGGCGACAGCAAGTTGTGTACCGTGTGGGCGCGCGGTGCCGCGCCGGTCGCGCTGCGGTTCTGGGTGCGCGACGGCCGGGTGATGTGCGCGGATGTCGCGACGCGGGCGGAGGTCGCGGTGGGCGACGGCGCGGCGCGGACCGCCGGCGCGGTGACCGTGGTGGTTCGCACCGGGAGCGGGACCGCGTCCGCACCGGCGGTTCTGGCGAGGCCCGCGCCCCGGCGCGCGGCGGAAGACGATCCGCTGCCGCTGCCGCTGGATTCCGCTCCGGTGGTGCCCGCGCGGCGGCCGGCGATTTCCGCGCAGGCGAAGCCGGGCGACGGGTGCCCGCGGTGCGGCCGACAGATTCCCGGCGCGACCGGGCACCGGTACTGCATGGTGTGCGACGAAACGTTCTGAGCCGCGAGGCCAGGGCCAATCTGGGTGGCCGGGGCAGAGTCTTCGATGCCCCGGTGGGGGGTGAAGACCGGG